>JAESUA010000404.1 GCA_016763255.1 Magnetovibrio sp.
CGCCAAGCGTCGGGCAACTTCCAGGTTTGGAGTTAGCCCCAAGATTGGCACCGCAGGACGCTCACGGGCAATGCGCATCGTGGTCGAACCGGTGGACGAGAACGAAACAATGGCCTGAGCCGATGTGGTCTCCGCAGTTTGACGTGCGGCCGACGAAATGGCGTCGGCGGCCGTGGCTTCGGGCACCGGACGGGCGGCGTCGGTCATCTTGCGGTACAAACGATCACGTTCAACCCGATTGATGATGCGGTCCATGATCGCCACAGATTCGATCGGGAAATCACCCACCGCAGTTTCCGCCGAAAGCATCACCGCGTCGGCACCGTCATAAATGGCCGTGGCAACATCGGAGGCTTCGGCACGTGTCGGAGTCGGTGCATGCACCATGCTGTCGAGCATCTGCGTTGCCACCACCACCGGTTTACCGGCGATGCGACAGGCATTGATGATGCGTTTTTGCTGAACCGGCACGTCTTCGGGCGGCAATTCCACGCCCAGATCACCGCGTGCGACCATGATGGCATCAGAGAGTTCGACGATGCCGTGAAGATGTTCGATGGCCGATGGTTTTTCCAACTTGGCCATCACACCGGCACGACCATTAACGATTTTTTTGATTTCCGCGACATCGGCAGGAAGCTGCACAAACGACAGCGCGATCCAATCAACGCCCAGTTCGAGGCCATATTTCAGATCGATGTGATCTTTTTTGGTTAGGGCCGACAATTCCAAGATTGCACTGGGCACGTTGACGCCCTTGTGATTTGACAACTCGCCACCGAAAACCACTTCGGTTTCGGCGAAGTCCTTGCCCGCCTTATCGACGCGGAGCTTGATCTTGCCATCATCCAACAGCAGGTCCATACCGGGACGCAGTGCCGCGAAAATTTCAGGATGAGGCAGTGGCGCAACCGTTTCATTGCCCAGGGCGTCGGTCAATTCCAGACGCAGGGGCTGGCCCTTGACGAGTTGAATACGATCATTTTCAAATTTGCCAACACGCAGCTTGGGACCTTGCAGGTCCATCAAAATACCGATGGGCCGCTGGAACTTTTCTTCCAAACCGCGAATGATATTGTAACGGCGTTTGTGATCTTCGTGTACGCCGTGTGAGAAGTTGAGTCTAAATACGTCGGCGCCGGCTTCAATTAGTTCCGCAATGTCTTTTTCCGTGGAACGACCAGGCCCGAGCGTGGCGATAATTTTTGCGTTTCTTGTCCGTTTCATCATGGTTCGCAACATACTGCGCTTGGTGTTAAAGCGCTATCTATTTTCGGTTAAGCATTCGTGAAAACAGTTCATTTTCGCCTTATGAGACTGTATTTCACCCAAGTTTTCACTTAATAGTACGCCAAGCTGTTTGCAACGAAGACTCCAATTGCTCACGTCTCGCCATCCCCCATTATTTAGAGTCGTCAAATTGCGCTGCGCAATCCAGTAAAGATATCCGACAATTTGCCGATGGGTTTAGAATCGCGTTAGGCTAAGGATGATCAATGCGAAAGGCTTCAGCGATGTCGAAAATCGGAAAAGCTCTTATGTCCTTATTATTGGACAAAAAAGCCCGCGACGCTCTGCACACGGCGCAGCAGCAGCCACGGCCTGCGCGCGCCACATCACGCCCCGCACCGCCCTCGCCCGTTGCCCCCCCTCAGCTCAGTGTCAAAGCACAGCTGGCTGCCAAGCTTGATGAAGTTCAAAATCGGCCAAAGAACAACGGCTCCCCCGACCGCAAGCAACTGATCCAAAACGCCATGCGCGTGCGTTCTTCAAAGCAAGATATTTTGTCCGATCTCAGCCAAGAGCAACGCCTCAAACTTCAAGTCTTGGCCATGAAAGCCATGATGCCCAATGGGTCGGACGGCCAAGGTCACTGAAACCTCCCAAAGCGGTGATTTTTTTTAACAACCTTTAACAGTAATACCTGTTACAGTATTTTGAATCATAAGGGATACGCAGCCGCGCGCTGCCTTTTTAACATATTTAGATCAAAGGGACGCGGCGCTTATGACGGCACCATTCCTAGAAGCTGACTCAGAAAACCTGCGCAGCGAAATGCACGGCCTACTGCAATACATCAACCGCGTACGCCTAGAAATTGCCAGTATTTCCCGTCCGGCAGACGACGAACATGAATTTTCAACCATGTCCGATCAGTTGGATGCCGTGATCAAGGCCACCGACGATGCGTCCAATACGATCATGGGCTGCGCCGAAAGCAATGAGGACGCAGTGCAAGAGTTGCGCAAACTCATAAAAGATCCGGCACAAATCGCGTTGCTTGATAAAATCTCCGAAAATGACATGAACACCATTCAGGCCTGCAGCTTCCAGGACATCACCGGTCAGCGCGTGACCAAGGTGGCACGCTCGATCACCTATGTGGAAGACCGCGTCGCCGCACTGACACAACTGTGGGGCAAAGAAGCAATCGACAAGGTTGAACTGAAGGGTTCGGATAAGACCGATGATGAAAAACTTCTCAGCGGTCCTGCTTTGGACCCTGCGCGGGCCATCAGCCAAGATGAAATCGACGCCCTGTTCGATTAAAACCAACGGCATCATCATCCAAAAAAACCCGCCAAATCGGTGGGGTTTTTGTTTTTGAGATGCCGTGTTAGGTTTCAGCCTACACACACATATAGATATCAACATGAGGGATAACATGACCCGTTTCATTTCCGCTTTTGCAGCCCTCATCATGGGAGTTTTGATCATGACCGAACAGGCCCTGGCCCTGGACCTTGAAAATACGTTGTACCTGGACCTTAAAGATGGTCGGGTGGTGATCGAAATGCGCGAAGACCTCGCCCCCAAACATGTCACCCGCATCAAAGAATTAACCCGCCAGGGTTTCTACGATGGGCTGACCTTTCACCGCGTGATCAAAGGCTTTATGGCCCAAACCGGCGACCCTGAAGGTACCGGCATGGGCGGTTCCGGCGTCAACCTTCCGGCCGAATTTTCCCGTGAAAAATATGTCCGCGGCACCGTCGGAATGGCACGCAGCCAAGACATCAACAGCGGCGATAGCCAATTTTACATCATGTTTGATCGTTCCGAATTCCTTGACGGCAAATACACCGTGTGGGGCCAAGTGATCAAAGGCATGGAATTTGTCGACAACATTAAAATAGGCGAAGGCGGAAACGGCGCAATGATCGGCGACCCCGATGTCATCGTGCGCATGCAAGTCGCAGCCGACGCCAAAGACTAAGCCGCAACGGCCCGCTCAACAAAACGCCCCTTTCTCATTGAAAGGGGCGTTTTGTTGTATTGATCAAAGTATTTCTATACTGGGGTAAGGTTCGCCAGCACTTTGGTAACGCACGCGCCAAGATCATTGATGGAGAATGGTTTGGTCAGCGCACAATCCGCACCGATGCGATAGGTTGTTTCCATAATGTCTATATTTTTACCGCCACCGGAAATGGCGACAATTTTAAGATCGGGATTGTTGATCTTTAATTCTAAGATGGTTTGAACTCCATCTTTCTCCGGCATGATCAAATCCGTGATCACCAAATCATAATCTTTAACCTCACATTTAGAGACCCCCTCGACACCGTTCACCGCGGTTTCGACCGTGTAGCCCATTGATTCCAAGGCTTCACATAATGAATAGCGAACAGCCTCGTCATCCTCAATCACCAAAATTTCTGCCATTGTGCCCCCTGTCATTGCCACAGTTTAGTTTACCCATTTCAGTTTAGATTTCCATCCACAACAGGCAAAAATATACTAAAAGTTGTTCCCTGACCCGGGGCACTCAAAACCTTTATGCCCCCGCCATGCATAGTGACGATACCACTGGCCATAGACAAGCCAAGCCCGGTGCCTTTTCCCTGTCCCTTGGTTGTGAAGAAAGGGTCGAAGATGCGTTCGATAAGGTCCGGGCTCATACCACAGCCATCATCAGAAACTGTGATTTTGGCATAATGCTCATGAGCGATTTCATGATCCGTATCATATTCGACGCCATCTTGATCAACGCGCGATAAATCAATGAGAATTTTTCCAGTTTTCTCGCCTATGGCATCCACCGCGTTGGAGGCCAAGTTCAACAACAGGGCTTCAATTTGTGCCGCATCCGCGACCACCTTACCCGTGTCATCGCTCAAATTTTCTATCAGACGAATTGATGACGGTGAACTGGAGCGAAACAAAGCCATGGTTGCGCGCACCAGATCGCAGATATCCAGCGGGGCCATATTGGGTTCATCTTGACGCGAATACAGCAAAATACGATCACCCAAAGCTTTGCCCCGCCGACAAGCATCAATGGCGATTTGCAACCGTTTTCGAATCGGAGAATCCTCAGCAGCCTCGTTGATTGTGATCTCACTCAAGATCAAAATCGGTTGGAAGATGTTGTTGAACGAGTGCGCCACACCACCCGCAAGATTGCCCAAGGCCTGCATTTTTTGCGCATGACGCAACTGCTTTTCGGTTTCCTTGGCCTCAGAGATATCGGTTAATGCGCCGTTGTACCCACAAAACAGCCCAGATTCATCAAACACCGGAATGCCCGTATCCTGAATATGAACCACAGTGCCGTTGGGCGTGTGCAAAGAAAATTCAAACTGACGGTAAGCTTCGCGGTTTCGCAATTGATTTTTGTGTTGTTCAAGCTCGACGACATCAGCATGAAAGTCATCCTTTTCAAGGCGATCAAATATTGATACCCTGATCATATCGTCTGGATGATATCCAAGAGCCTTATAAAACTGAGGGGAAATTCTGGTTAAACGCATATCTGCATCGGTTTCGAAAAACCAATCCGAAGCCACCTCCAACAAATTTCGCAAACGCCTTTCATTGGTTTCCAAATGATTTTTTGCTGTGGCCAGCTCGCTGGTGCGGTCGCTCACCAAGACCTGCAAGCGTTCTTCACGCTCACCTAGTTTTTCAACGAAGGTTCCCAGCGCATCGGCCATATCGCCGATTTCATCATCACCGCAACGCGGGATCTCTTCTTTGGTATTGCCATCGGCAACCGAACGCATGGCCTTTTGAATGGACACCACGCGGCTACTGACACGTGTATCGAAATAGTATGTCACCAAAAGTGCAAATATCAGCGTTGCGATGGCGTACATCACCAACTGCCAGAGCTCCAAACGGATGTCGTCCAGGGTATTGTCGACCAACAACTCAATATCACCACTGACCGCACTGGCCAATGCGGCTACAGAATAAGTCATGCGATCGGCATGATATTTATGCAGCAACAACAAGCGGTCCACTTCACCAACCCACTGCGAAACGGTATTGTCATTGTCGGAGACGATGGAAGCCACATTGCGTTGATCAACAGCCTCGGTCAATTCGCCAAAACTTTTTTGCAGGGCTTCTTTGTTCTTACTGATGTGGTCCAAACGCTTTTGATTGACGCCATTTTCGGTCAACGTCACAAGTTGGGTATCGAGCCATTTAAATTGTTCGTTAATGCGATTAACAAAGGCTTCTCGTGTCCACTTGTCGCGCGTCAGGACATCACCGGATGCCCCTTTTGAAATGGCCTCGCCCTGACGCGCCACTTCGTAGGCAGCAATCAAAACCGGGATATTTTCACCCGACAACCGTTCTAGGCGCTCTTGATATTCCAACAAGGACAATACATTCCACAGGCTGGTCATCACGCCCGCAAACGCCAGCAGGAAAAAAGCGAACAAAACACGATGACGAATGCTGGAAAGCACCTTGCTCATATCATCTCCCTGCCATATTAACCATTGCAGGGCCAATACATACGTCCTTGCAAAAAACAATATTGCAAAAAAATGAGCAATAGTCCCTAGTTAAACAAAAACAATTACGATACATCCAAATTAACGCACGCAACACACACCCTTAAGTAGAACCACCCACGCTACTGGGTCGCAATAACCATCATACACTTTACAAGATAAAGCCGAACCTTAGAATATTAAGACTTGAGGACTGGGAGAAGCCAACAATCATGGTCAATCACACACACAGCATTATGCGCCACATCACGTTAGGTCTGTGTTCAGCCCTTGCACTGTTTTTTAGCTTTACGGGAACTGCCGAGGCCGGGGCAACGTTGGATGCGATCAAAGCCCGAGGCGCTCTCAACTGCAGCACCGCGGGGCACCTGAACACACCGCGTGAATACAGCCAACCGGGCACCATCGCCGGATTCGACCGTGATTTTTGCCGGGCTGTTGCCACCGCCATCTCAACGGACATTGCGAACATTAACTTTGTCCATTTGGTGCCGCAAAACAGGTTTGAAGCCCTTCAGCAAAGGGCCGTGGATGTCTTGATCCGTTCGACCACCTGGACCCTGGGCCGCGACACCAACCTGGGGGTTCACTTCACAGCTACAAATTTTTATGACGGTCAGGGTTTCGTGGCACGCAAATCCTTGGGCGTCAGAAGCCTTTTGGAGTTAAAATCAAAAGGCAAAAAAGCCACCGCATGTATTGAAGAAAGCACCACCAGCAAAGACAACATCGCCGACTACATCCGCGACAATAACCTCCCCATCACGTTGATGGCGTTCGGCTCATTTGAAGAACTGCGCTATGCCTTTTTCACCCAACGTTGCGATCTGTTCAGCGCCGATCAATCGTTCTTGGTCGAATTTCGTCTGGTCGAGCCACCGGTTCCCGACGACTACATGATCTTGGACGATGTCATTTCGAAAGAGCCCCTGGGGGCCGCCGTGCGCGATGACGATGCACAGTGGTTCAACATCGTGCGCTGGGTTATATACGCCACCGTGCAAGCCGAAGAATTTGGTATCACTTCACAAAACGTCGATACCGTGCGCCGCAATGGCACCACTGCACAAAAACGCTTTTTGGGATCTGTACCCGGCATCGGCAAGCCGTTGGATCTGGACGACGAGTGGGCCTATCGCATCGTGAAGCACGTCGGCAACTACGGTGAAATATTCGAACGAAACTTGGGTCAGAAAAGTGAGTTCAAACTTGAACGCGGCCTCAATGCGCTGTGGACCAAGGGTGGTTTGATGTATGCCCCACCGTTTCGTTAACAGCGCTTATTGCTAACTATTCACCTGCAGACATTTGTGCCGCCTGGGCACGACGCGCGCTGAACAGCGTCTCTCGTCCCTGACCTGGGTCATGCGGGACCAAGAAAGCCAGCGCCAAAGATGCCGCCGCCAGGGCTGCCCCGGCCAAAAACACCAATGAATGGTTGGTCATCCAGATTTGCCCAAACACCACCGGGATCACCACCGCAGCAATGTGATTGATGGTGAAACTAACCCCTGAGGTCGAGGCGATGTCTTTTGGATCGGCGATTTTTTGGAAATACGTTTTGGATGCAAACGACATGGCAAAAAACAGGTGATCGAGCAAATAAAGCCCCACCGCCACCCACGCCGTTTCGACAAAGGCATAGGCCAAGAACACCACGATCAGCCCGGCATACTCGATGATCAACACCTTGCGCTCGCCCAATTTTGCAATCAAACGACCGACTTTTGGCGAAAACCAGATGGCCATGGCGCTGGTGGCCAAAAACATCAGGCTCATGGCCCCGGCATTAAAACCGAACTTTTCGACCATCAAAAATCCTGCGAAGACCACGAAAATCTGGCGTCGTGCACCCCACAAAAAGGTCAGCGCGTAATACAGCCAATAGCGTTTGCGCAGCACCAAATGTTTGTGCTGCTCGGCCTTGCCTTGAAAGCGGGGGAACGCAATCCAGCACCAAATGGCGATTATAACGGTCAGGCTGCCGCCGACCACATACACCCACACCATATCGATGTGCAACACCTCTAGGCTCAGCCAAATCAGTGCAAACGCCACCAAACCGGCCATTGATCCCGCCGACACCATGCGGCCCAGGGCCACAGGGGCCTTGTCAACATCCAGCCACTGCAAAGCCAAAGATTGACGCAGGGTTTCGAAATAATGAAAGCCGATGGACATCAACACCGTGGTCACATAGAGGCCAAGTTCAGATGGAAAAAACCCCGTCGCCGCGGTGCCCAACCCCAAAAGCAGCAAGGATACAAAGGCCAACGGCTGCTCACGCACGATCAGCAACAAAAACACCACGCCAAAGGCCAAGAGCCCTGGGATTTCACGCAGGCTCTGCAAAATGCCAATCTCCACACCGCCAAACTGGGCGCGATCGATGGCAAAGTTGTTGAGCAACGCTTGCCAGGTGCTGAAACTGAGCGGCAACGCTATCGACAACAAGATCAGCAAAAATTCCGGGCGGTGCCAAATGCTGGTTTTTGGTGAATTCATGGCCAGTCTGATCCTAGGTTTACAACGGCTTATTAGAATGATTTGCAAAATTAGCCATTCTCGGCATAGGCTGATACACACAATAAAGACATAAAGTATCGAGTATATGCCAAACTCACCATATCCCTTCCCCGTACCCGGCCTGATGCTGGATTTAGAAGACGTGCCGCGTCCTCTGGTCATCCGTCCCCATGCGTTCGAGCGCGGTGAAGAAGTGCCGATCCATCACCATGGTCGCGAGCAACTGGTTTATGCAACTAAAGGTCTGGCCTTAGTGACCACCGAAAATGGTGCATGGGTTGTGCCGCCCAATCGCGCCGTGTGGGTGCCCAGCCACTTGGATCACGGCGTCAAGGCCATCACCTCCTGCACCATGTCGAGCCTGTTCATCTCCCCTGGACTCATTCCCACCTTGCCGCAAACTTGTTCGGTGGTGGCGGTGCCCAAGTTGTTACGTGAATTGATTCTTCATGCCATCACCTTTGACGATCTTTATGACGAAAACGGGCCACAAGGGCGCATCGTTGCGGTGATGATCGATATGATGAAGAGCTTGAAAGAAGTGCCATTGCATTTGCCCATGCCCAGCGATGTGCGCTTGAGACGCGTCGCCGAAAGCCTCATTGAAACCCCATCCGATAACCGTAGCCAATCCGATTGGGCCAAGGAGTGTGGAGCCAGCGTGCGTACCTTGGCGCGATTGTTCCCCGAGCAAACCGGCATGACCTTTAGCGGTTGGCGACAACAAGCCCGGCTGATGGCGGCACTGGGCCGTCTGGCCGATGGCGAAGCGGTGGTATCGGTGGCGCTTGACCTGGGTTATTCCAGCCAAAGCGCTTTCATCGCGATGTTCAAAAAGGCCTTGGGCACCACGCCGGGTAAATATTTTTCAAATTAGGACGCCAGCGCCGCTTCGATGGCATCCAAGCCCGCTTGGGCCTTGTCGCCATCCGGACCGCC
>JAESUA010000405.1 GCA_016763255.1 Magnetovibrio sp.
TGTGTTGCAGGCCAAAACCCAGCTAGCTGGTGCTCAAGCCGCCCGCGTACGCGCCCAAGGTGCGTTGCGTCAGGCCGCCAACCGCTATCGTGCGGTATTTGGTAAGGCTGTCGCGGACGTTGCTGGTTTGGAATTGCCCAATGTTGGCAGCATTTCATTGCCTTCTGATGAAGAGCAGGTCGTGAAATCGGCGTTGGACCATAACCCACAGGTTCGCGTTTCTGCCATCACCGCCGATATCGCGGAAGCCCAAATCAGTCAGTCATTTGCGACCGGCTATCGCCCGGTGGTCACCGCCAGCGCGGAACATAAATACAAACGTGATGTTTCCGGTACCCTCGGTACCAAAAACGAACAATTACTGAAGGTTGAAGCCACCTTTGAATTCAACCTGGGCTGGACCGCGCAAAATACCCTGCTGGCATCAAAAGCTGGCCAATCCGCTGCGGCGTCACGCCTTAAGGACACCCGCTATCAGATCGAAGAACAGGCCCGCAATGCGTGGCATTCTTTGGTTACGGCACGTGAAAATGCACAGTTCCTGCAAAACCAAGCCAACATCGCCAGTGAGTTTCTCAATTTGGCGCGCAAAGAGCGCACCTTGGGGCAGCGTTCTTTAATTGACGTTTTGTCCGGTGAAACCTCGCTGATCAATGCCTTGGCGGCGGCGGATCGTGCCGAAACGGATGTTTCCATCGCGATCCTTTCAGTCCTTAACGTCATGGGGAAATTAGACGTTTCCGTGCTACAGTAAGGCCACACCGGACTTAACGCCGGGATTAATTTGGCAGGAACACGGTCGTGGGCGAACTCTTCAAACGTCTTAAAGCGTATCCATTGGTCACGGCAGAATTGCTGGGGGCGTCTTTGTTTGCCAATATTTTGGCGCTGGCGTCACCTCTGTTTGTGATTCAAGTGTTGAACCGATATGTCTCGCACGGGGTCGATGCCACCCTGTTTACGTTGACCGCCGGTGTGCTGATCGCCATTTCTTTCGAAGTCGCATTTCGCCAAATTAGATTATCCATCGCCACCGCGTTGAGTCAGCCATTTGATCGTGCTTACGCCACCGGTGTCTTTGAGGTTTTAACCGGCGCGCGTGCTGATGCTTTGTCACAAATTCCACCGGGTCAAAAACGCGAAGCCGCCGCTGCCGCCGATGCGATTCAACAGGCCTACGCCGCACCGAACATTGCCGCTTATTTGGACTTGCCGTTTGCGGTGGTGTTTTTGTCGGCGCTGTTGCTGTTAAGCCCTCCATTGGCGATGATCGCCACGGCGTTTGTCGGCGTGGTGATTGCCTTGGGCTGGGGCAGCCTTATCGCCATGAAAAAACCCAGTGATGAAATGGTCGAACGTTTGGGTGAACGCCAAGGCCTTTTGGACAGCGCCCTGTCTGACCCCGATAGCGTGCGGGCCTTTACCGCCCAGGGTTATCTGCACAAACGCTGGGCAGTGCTGATGGATGGCTTGGATCGTGTGCGCACTAAGGTTTCCGCCCGTCAAGGCGGGTCGCAAAACCTCACTCAAGGGGTGCAGGCTTTGCTGTCCACTTCCATGATTGCCGCCGGTGGCATGCTGGTGGTCTCGGGTAACTTGGATGTCGGCTTGTTGATCGGTGCGAACATTTTGGCGGCGCGCGCGATCGGTCCGGTGATCCGCATCACGCAGCTGGCGGGCCCGTCGGCCAAGGCCAAAACGGCGCAAAAAACACTGGGAAACCTGATGCGCTTGCCGCGCGAACAGCGGCGCGGATCTGCTCTAGCAGGGTATAAGGGCGGGATCGAATTTAAGGATATTGGTTTTGCTTATCCCAGCCAGCCCACCCCATTGTTTGAATCTTTAAATTTAAAGTTGGAACCGAACGCGCTTTTTGTGGTGTCGGGAGCCAACGGTACGGGCAAGACCACCCTGGCGCGGATGCTGGCGGGATTGCTTGCGCCGTCGCGTGGTCAAATCCTGATCGATGGCGTTGATTTAACCCAGATCGCCCCCGAGTGGTGGCGTCGACAAATCATTTACCTGCCCCAAGAACCAAGCTTTTTCACCGGTACTGTGCGCGACAATATTCTTGCCTACAACCCAGACCTTGATGAAAAAGGCCTCAACACCGTGATCCGTGATGCTGGCTTGGAAAACTATTTTTCAACCACGCGCGAAGGTTTTGAGATGAAATTGGTTGCCGGTGGCCGCAATTTGCCGGTGGGTATCCGCCGTCGTTTGGCCCTCGCCCGGGCGTTGGCATCTGACGGACGCTTGGTGATTTTGGATGAACCCACCGAAGGCATGGACAGCGAAGGCACCCAGCAAATCGGCCGGGTGATGAATGTGCTGAGCAAAAAAGGTTGCACCATCATTGCCTTGTCGCATGATCCAAATATCATCAAAGGGGCGCTGCACATTTTGGATTTAAACGCCAAACCGGTGCCGCGCCTGTTGAAGGTTCAAGCCGGTGATGCTCAAAACAAGGGGGCCGTATGACCCCGACCCCGGACCTTAAAATCGAGCGTCAAACGCATATGTTCTTGCTGACCCTGATCACCATGGTGGTGGCGTTCGTTGTGTGGTCGTTTTTTGGCCGCCTGGATGTGGTCAGTTTTGCGGTCGGCAATGTGGTACCTTCGACACAAGTTAAAACGGTACAGCACCTCGAAGGTGGCATCATCGCCGACATCATGGTGCGTGAAGGCGACCGGGTGAAAGCAGGCCAGCCGTTGGTGACTTTGGAATCCACCGCCAGCGGTGCGGATGTGCAAGAATTAAATGTACGCATCGTCTCGCTGATCTCCGATGTGGCGCGTTTTGAAGCTGAAATTAGCGGTGGAGAGATTGTCTTCCCCGCAGGTTTTGCCGAAAAAAACCCGACCACAGCGCACCAAGCGCGGGCTTTGTTTGAAAATCGTCGCGATCAGTTCGTTATTGATATTGCAGGCCAAAATGTCCTGATCAATCAGCGCTTGCGTGAACGCGACGAAATTTATGCGCGCCTTGATAATACCAAAAGCAAGTTAAGGTTGATCCAGGAACAGGTTTCCATCAGCAATGAATTGCTTAAAGATGAGCTGACCAATCGCATGTTGCACCTCAATTTATTGAAAGAGGTGGCGAACCTGAAGGGTATGGTTTCAGAAGATAATGCAGCACTCAATCGTTTGGCCGCGGCGATCGAACAAGAACGCCTGAAAAAAGACAGCATCGCAGGACGCTTCCGCATCGATGCGCGTCAGCAATTGGATGAAAAACGCCGCTCCTTGGATGAATTCACAAATCGGGTGCGAAAATTTGAAGACAGTTTTAAACGTAGCGTATTGGTTTCACCTGTTGAAGGCGTGGTGATGACGTTGCACGTGGTCACCAAGGGCGGCGTGATCGCGCCGGGCGGCTCGGTGGTGGACATTGTGCCGGTGGGTGACACCATGGTTATTGAAGCCAAATTACCGCCCCAAGATGTCGGCTATGTACACATCAGCCAGACGGTGCGGGTGCAGTTGGCGTCCGCCGATGGGGCGCGCTTTGATCACCTGGACGGCGAGGTTGTGCACGTCAGCCCGGACACGGTGGAAACATCGGATGGCACGCCGTATTACAGGGTGCGTATTAAAACCGAACGCGACTATTTTGAAAGTGACGGTCAGCGCTATCAATTGGTGCCGGGGGTGCAGGTCATGTGCTCCATCATCACCGGCTCACGTTCGGTGATGGAATACATTGCATCACCGTTTATGGGCTCGATCAGCACCGCCCTGCAAGAACGCTAAGGACACTTCGTCCACGCCATATCGACGAGACGATAAACCCCCCAAGGTGTGCCCGACAGGCCCCAATAAGGGTATACCCCCGCAAGACGATAGACCACCGGATGGGCACCTTCTTTGGTATCCAAGCATATAGAATCAACCATCTTTTCTGGCTTCACCAAGACCGTGACCAGCCAGGCTGGTTTTTTATTGGATACATTTTGTGGTTGGATGTAGTGGATGGTACGGGCTGTTTTTTGCGCGAGATGGTCAAAGATCATGGCCAAGCGGAAGGTCATGTCGCTGCCGATGGTGAGGGGGCCGGCGGGGCTGTTGTTGATGATAAAGTTGAAGGCTTCGCTGTACTGCCCACGGCCGCTGCGCTGAAACTGGGTGAGGCTCCATGTATTTGCCGAAATCAAAGCCAGCAAGGCCATCGCCATCAACAGGTGTCCCGGTTTGGAGCGGGCGCGTATTTCACCCATCACATCGGCGATGATCAGCGGTAGGAAGGCGAAAATGCCAATGAAATAACGCCCATAAGGCACATTGGGCTGGCCAAGGGCGAGATAGATCAAGGGTGTGCCAATGAATATGGCAGCGTATAGATAGGCACGTCCTTGGCCCACCATCATCAACCACAATACCGCGCCGATGATCACGATGGCGATGAGCCCGGTGTGCAGTCCTGCCAAGCCTTCGCCAAACCCACCGGTGGTGAAACGGGTGATGTCATCCAAGGCGGCGATAAAACAGCCTTCACTGGGGCACGAA
>JAESUA010000406.1 GCA_016763255.1 Magnetovibrio sp.
GCGCATCATCAATGAGCCGACCGCCGCCGCGCTGGCCTACGGGCTCGAGAAAAACGAAAGCGGCATCATCGCCGTCTATGACCTGGGCGGCGGTACGTTCGACGTGTCGATCCTGGAAATCGGCGACGGCGTGTTCGAGGTCAAATCCACCAACGGGGATACCTTCCTCGGCGGCGAGGATTTCGACATCAAAGTCGTCGATTATCTGGCCGACGAATTCAAGAAGGACACCGGCATCGACCTGCGCGGGGACAAACTGGCCCTGCAGCGCCTGAAAGAGGCCGCGGAAAAGGCCAAGTGCGAACTGTCGTCCACGACCCAGACCGAGATCAACCTGCCGTTCATCACCGCCGACCAAAGCGGGCCGCAGCATCTCAACATCAAACTGACCCGCGCCAAGCTGGAAAGCCTGGTCGGCGACCTGATCCAGCGCACCATCGCGCCCTGCAAGAAGGCGTTGAAGGACGCCGGGCTGAAGGCGTCGGAAATTGACGAAGTGATCATGGTCGGCGGCATGACCCGGATGCCCAAGGTGACCGAAACGGTGAAGGATTTCTTCGGCCGCGAACCCCACAAGGGCGTCAATCCGGACGAGGTCGTCGCCATCGGCGCCGCCATCCAGGCCGGCGTCCTGCAGGGCGACGTCAAGGACGTGTTGCTGCTGGATGTCACGCCGCTGAGCCTCGGCATCGAGACGCTGGGCGGCGTTTTCACCCGCCTGATCGACCGCAACACGACAATTCCGACCCGCAAGAGCCAGGTGTTTTCAACGGCGGAAGACAACCAGACGGCGGTGACCATCCGGGTCTTCCAGGGTGAGAGGGAAATGGCCGCCGACAACAAAATTTTGGGCCAGTTCGATCTGGTCGGCATTCCGCCGTCGGTGCGCGGCATGCCGCAGATCGACGTCACCTTCGACATCGACGCCAACGGCATCGTCAACGTTTCAGCCAAGGACAAAGCCACCGGCAAGGAACAACAGGTTTCGATTCAGGCCTCCGGTGGCCTGGATGACGCCGACATCGAACAGATGGTTAAGGACGCCGAGTCCCACGCCGAAGAAGACAAAAAACGTCGCGAGCTGGTCGATGCCAAGAACCATGCCGAAAGCTTGGTTCATGACACCGAAAAGAACGTCGGTGAATACGGCGACAAGGTTGCGCCCGAAGACAAGGCCGCCATTGAGACCGCGATCCAGGAAACCAAGGATATTTTGGCCGACGAAAATGCCGATGCGGAAGGTCTTAAGGCCAAAACCGATGCCTTGATGCAGGCGGCGATGAAATTGGGCGAAGCCATGTACAAAGATCAGCAAGCCGAACAGCAAGGTGGCGCGCCGGAAGGTGGCGAGCAGGCTGCAGACGGCGAAGCTGCCGGTGCTGATGAAAATGTTGTGGATGCCGATTTTGAAGAAGTCGATCCGGATCAAGACAAAAAATAAATCGAAGCAATTCGATTGAACAATGCGCGACGGCGGGCACCGATTTTACGGGGTCCGCCGGACGCATGCTCAGACCAAATGGATACTAAGTCATGGCGAAGCAGGATTTTTACGAGCTGCTCGGGGTCTCGAAAGGCGCCGATGGCGACGAGATCAAGAAGGCGTATCGCAAGCTCGCCATGAAACATCATCCGGATCGCAATCCAGATGATAAAGTTGCCGAACAAAAATTCAAAGATTCCAACGAAGCTTACGAAGTTCTGAAAGACGAAGAAAAGCGCGCCGCATATGATCGTTTTGGCCATGCTGCGTTTGAACAGGGCGGCCCCGGCGGCCCTGGTGGTTTTGGCGGCGGTGAAGGCTTCGGCGGCGGTTTTGCCGACATTTTCGAAGAAATGTTTGGTGGCGGTGGCGGTGGCGGCGGCGGTCGCGGACGTGGCGGCCAGGAACAATCAAACCGTGGCTCGGACCTGCGTTTCAACATGGACATCACACTGGAAGATGCCTTCAACGGTAAATCCAGCGAAATTCGTGTACCCAGTTCGGTCTCTTGCGACAGTTGCAGCGGTTCGGGCGCGACCAAGGGCTCCAAACCAGTCAGCTGTGCGACCTGTGGCGGCCATGGCCGCATTCGCAGCCAGCAAGGCTTTTTCACCGTCGAACGCACCTGCCCGTCCTGTCACGGTCAGGGCCAGGTGATCAAAGAGCCGTGCCGCAACTGTTCCGGCAGCGGCCGGGTACATAAAGAAAAAACCCTGTCGGTGAACATCCCAGCAGGGGTCGAAGAAGGTACGCGCATCCGCCTGTCGGGTGAAGGCGAAGCCGGTCTGCGCGGTGCCCCCGCAGGGGATCTCTATATTTTCTTATCGGTCAAATCGCACCGTATTTTCCAACGCGAAGGCGCAAACATTTATGTGAATGTGCCGGTGCCGATGACCACCGCAGCGCTGGGCGGCTCGGTCGAAGTGCCCGCCGTCGATGGATCGCGGGCACGCATCAACATCCCCACCGGCACCCAATCGGGTCAGCAGTTTCGTCTGCGTGGCAAAGGCATGAGCGTTTTACGCTCGACCTCGCGCGGCGATATGTTTGTCGAACTCAGCGTCGAAACGCCGGTTAACTTGACCAATAAGCAAAAAGAGCTGATGGAAGAGTTTCGCTCTGAAGGCGGCGATAAAAACAAGCACAGCCCCCAATCGGATGGCTTTTTCTCCAAGGTTAAAGAGCTGTGGGAAGACTTGAAGGACTAAGCACCTTCATCGTCTTCCATTTGCTTACAGCCGCACCCGCTCGGCGACCAGTGCCATTGGGGCCCAGAAATCTCCTGCGGCGCGTTTTTTAATACTGCCTGAAATGATGCTGAGGCGGCGATTTTTGCCGCACATGGTGGTCCGCCAAGTCTCAAGGTTTTTGTGAAACTGCGCCATGCGATTTTTGATCACTTGTTTGCCATGCGCGCTTTCGGCCATGGTGTTGAACAAAACAGCGCCAAATTGCAGCGTATTGCCCTCCACGCCATCGCCCATCAGATACAAAATGCGTTCGACATCTTGTTTGACCTTGTTCAGAGATTGCACGTCACGCTTGATTTCAAAGGCGGCGCGCGGCTCTTTGCTGGCGGCCCAGCACATTAAAATGTCACAGCGTCCGCGTGGATTGCAGACCTCAGGCCGGGGCTGGCGGCCGCGTGTGGTGGAACGCGCCTGAGAGATCTGATATTCCAGCCAGGTTAAATGGTTGGGTGCGGATTTCCCCAATTTTTCTGCGATGTTGACCGTCAGTAGATATTCCGGTGCGCGGCTTAAATGCAGCGTGTTGGCGGTCAACGCACTAAATTTTTTTTCCGCAACATTCAAGCCTTCAAGTGCGGCACGCAGCAATTGCTGTTTGGTAACCCGGATCATTGTTTTCTTCCCCATATAAATACACGCTATTTTCGTGCAAGTCATAACCCATAAACCATGGGATGTGTACTTACGTTTAGCGGCATAGGCCAAGGGTGTGGCGTTTGAACGGTGTAGGTGATAAAGCTGGCGCTTGGATTCAGGCAAATCTGAGGCTTGGACAGACACACATTTGAACACGGATGAAGACCATGAAAATCGGAATTGTCGGTGCCGCAGGGCGCATGGGGCGGATGTTGATCAGCGCCGTTCAGGCCAGCGAAGGCGCACAGTTGGCGGGCGGCACCGAAGCTGCGGATCATCCCGAAATGGGTCGTGATCTGGGTGAACTTGCCGGTGGCGAGGCGGCGGGTGTTGCCTTGTCATCCGATCCACGCGGCCTTTTTGATGTGGCCGATGTGATCATCGATTTTACCGTCCCGACCGCCACCGCCGCCCATGCGATATTGGCGGCACAGACCGGCACCGCGTTGGTGATCGGCACCACCGGCCTGGATACGGATCAGCAAGGCGCGATTGATATGGCCGGTGAAAAGGCGGCCATCATTCAAGCCGCTAATTTTTCCGTCGGCGTTAATGTCTTGCTGGGTCTGGTGGAAAAAGCCGCGGCCATTTTGCCGGATGCCTACGACATCGAAATCGTTGAAATGCATCACCACCATAAGGTCGATGCACCCTCCGGCACCGCCTTGGCGTTGGGCCAAGCGGCGGCGACCGGGCGTGGGGTTCAGCTTGACGATGTGGCCTGCAAGGCGCGCGACGGCATCGTCGGGGCCCGGCCACGCGGTGAAATCGGGTTTGCCACATTGCGCGGTGGCGATGTGGTCGGCGATCACAC
>JAESUA010000407.1 GCA_016763255.1 Magnetovibrio sp.
AGTGTCGGAAACAGGTATTTATAATATCAACTGTACAGAAGGGATTGAAGATATGACAAATATTCTCAGACGAAACTCAACGATGTTTGTGCTGGCAGCAGTGGCAGGTTTTGCATTGGCCGGGACGAATCCTGCACAGGGCAGCGCCGGGTGGATCTATGGCGGAACGAACTGCGGAAATGCTGGGCCAAATCCTCAATCATCTATTGTTGGTTGCGAACACTGTTGCAATGATGCGGCAACATCTGGTGCCATGCCTCCCGAAGAACAATCGAATTGCCATGCATTTTGTGCTCAGGCGGACTTTACTCCGCATTGTGGGATTTGCGATGGCGCGGCGGTTGTTGGGACATTCGTTTTCAATGTTTTCAATGTTTTCAATTGGTTTAATTTTTAATCGGGAATTCTTTCGTTTATTTGGAAGGGGCAAGCATTGACTGTGCGCCGAAAAATACTGATAGCGATATGTGTTTTATTTGTTGCGTATATTGTTGGAAAGGCCTTTTTTCATACATTCAAGGCGGCAACAACACCCGTCTGGGTCAAAAACTTGGGTGATCCCGTTGAAGTTGTTATTTATGAGGATTCAAAGTACTCTTTGGAATACCAACTGGATTACAAATATCTCGTGAACGATTTGTTGTACGCAAAGCGTTGGACTTCGGAGGAGGTCGAAGAACTGTTGCAGTTTATTCGTATCCCACCGATATTGGATTCGGAGATTGTTGGTGGGGACGATTTTAGCGTGGAAGCGTTGGAACTCTGGCTCAAGCGCGATCACGCGATCACTGTAATCGCAGAACGGTTCCGGGCTGGAGCGCCGATCGATCCCGACCAGCGACAAATATTGTTTGATGAGTTGATGACCGGTGTGTATCAAGAAGAAAGTTTTCGGTACTTCAGTTCGTCGGTGGCCAAGACCATGTATTCAGGTTTAGTTGATTCTCCCGGTCCAAATCGTGATTACATACTGTATATTTATCAGCATCCAAGAGAGTTCTTTGGGGAATTGGGCGAGAGTGTCGCCGAAAATATTAAGCGTCAACTCAAAGCCAAAGGGGTATTTGTGTTAGAGGGGGAAGGACATGGGTGAGCGAGTAAAGAGAATGCCGGACGATATTAAACCGCGTATCTCTGATCGCGTTCTGTTTGTAGCAGCTTTGGGGCTGTTCATTGTGGTAATCTTCGTATCAGGCGGATTTAGTGCTATTCACAATGTGGTTAAAAAACAGGAGGCGATGGGGGGATCAGTTCAAGCGAGTTGTCCACCTTGTGAAGAGGCAAAGAGAGAGAAGGAGCAGGCCGCCTTGGATAACAAAGCCAAAGCTGTTGAAGATACGGCAGAAACAGAGAACCCAGACAACGGGGGATAATGAATACCGACAACGAGACAAATCCTGGCAGTTTTAGATACCCCGGCTTTTCGCTGATCGAGTTGTTGGTGTCGATTGCCATCATTGCCGTTTTGATTGGGATCCTATTACCTGCTCTTGGTGGTGCAATGGGATCAGCGCGGAGTGTGCGATGTCAGGCAAACCTCCGCTCGCTTGTCACTGGATTGCAGATGTATCGTGATGACAACAAGGGGGATATCCCCTGGGCGGTGACTTTCCCACACACGATTGATAATCCTGAGCCATTCTTGGCATTAACCTCGTACTTGGATGTTTCGATGCCGCAGGGGGTTGTGGGTGAGGATGTGACACGGCTTGATCCCTTTGTGTGCCCCTCAGATAAGGCGTATTCGTCACTCACAGGGTTCAGTTATTCGTATAGACCAGCGTCATTCATGCAGGTGTCGCCCGAAGAATGGTCAAGGGCTGACATGCGACGCATTCTCAAGTTGTACACCGAACCCCAGTCATTTGGTGCGGGTTTGGTTTACCCGCGCGGATTTGCTGTGTTGAGTGATAGGTATCGGTTTCATGTAGATGAAAAACGACGGGCCGACATGAGGGCTCCAGACCAGACCGGTATGAACTTGGCGTACCTTGACGGCTCGGTACGCAAGGGTGGGAAGTAATCGTTCTATTTGAGTTCGACGGACCAGTAGGCCTCGTCGAGGAATGCTTTCCAGGAGGCGTAGCGTTCGCTGTTGAGTCGCATGGAGATCAGCGGGTTGCGTTTGGGGCGGATGGGTTCTTTGATGAGTTTCATGTGGGCTTGTTGTGGCGTGCGGCCGCCCTTGCGGGAGTTGCAGCTTGTGCAGGCGCAGACCAAGTTCTCCCAGGTGTCGGGGCCGTTTTGGGTGCGGGGTTTGACATGGTCGATGGAGAGTTCTGAGGTGTGGAAGTGTTTGCCGCAGTACTGGCAGCGGTTGTGGTCGCGAGCGAATAAGTTGCGGCGGTTGAGTTTGACGCGCTGCTGGGGGAGTTTGTCGTAGCCGACGAGGCGGATGATCCGGGGGACGGCGATGTCGAAGCGGACGGTCTTGACCCAGTCGTGGTCGTCGGGCTCGAACTCTTTGCGGAGTTCGGAGAGCTCGGCCCAGGTGGAGAAATCGTAGTTGGCGTATGACCCGTCATCGGTGTGGATGACCTCGGCGGTCTCGCGGGTGAGCAAAATGAAGGCCCGGCGGGCGGTGATGACGCGGACGGCCATGTAGAACTTGTTGAGGACGAGGACCTTGGCGTCGAGCCCGCTCAGGAGTTGGTTGTACTCGAGTGCGAGGGCTGTTGATGATTGGGGGGTTGGGAATGATTCGGCACGCTGTCCACGCCCAGAACGGAGGGCCTTGGATCGCCTTGATGTGTTCTTGGGACGACGGGGCATGGTTATATAGTGTTTATACCATTTTTTGGTGTGTTTTTCAACTCATAACGCACCGATCGCGCCAAAGTATTGGTTTGGAGGGTGTTATTGGCAGTGGTTTTAGTGGCGGAAGTGGCGGGTGCCGGTGGTCAGGCAGGTGATGTTGTGCTGGTTGCAGAGTTCGAAGGTGTCGCCGTCGCGCTTGGATCCGCCGGGGTGGACGATGGCTTTGATGCCCGCGTCGATGAGGAGTTGGGGGCCATCGGGGAACGGGAAGAACGCGTCGGAGAGTGCGATCGATCCTTTGCACAGGTCGCCCGCTTTGCGGATCGCTCCAAGACATGAAGCGACACGGTCCATCTGCCCGGCACCCGCGCCAAACAAGCGCACACGATTCGATTCGATCCCGCCGATGAGCACGGCGTTGGATGACAGGGCGGTGCAGATCGGTTCGAGGATCGCGGCGGCTTGGAGCATTTCATTGCTTGGCTTTGGACCGGCTGCGTGGACCCATGAAGATGGATC
>JAESUA010000033.1 GCA_016763255.1 Magnetovibrio sp.
ATCGCCGATACGCCGCAAAAAATGCTCAAATTGGGCCTCGGCGGGCTTAAAGATCACATCAAAACAATCGGGCTTTATAACAACAAAGCCAAAAACGTTATCGCCATGAGCCAGATGCTGATCAACGATTTTGGTGGTGAGGTGCCACGTGACCGGGCCGATTTGGAAAAGCTCGCCGGGGTTGGCCGCAAGACCGCCAACGTAGTGTTGAATGTGTGTTGGCGTGAACCCACCATGGCCGTGGACACGCACATTTTTCGGGTTTCAAACCGCACCGGCTTGGCCCCTGGAAAAAATGTTTTGGTGGTGGAACAAAAGCTCTTAAAGGCGGTGCCGAAAGAATTTATGGTCTACGCCCATCACTGGCTGATCCTGCATGGCCGTTACGTGTGCAAGGCGCGCAAGCCCGACTGCGCGGTGTTCGAGGTCAACGACCTGTGTGCCTTTAAGGCCAAGA
The DNA here is from genome assembly GCA_016763255.1 of Magnetovibrio sp. Taxonomy (GTDB): domain Bacteria; phylum Pseudomonadota; class Alphaproteobacteria; order Rhodospirillales; family Magnetovibrionaceae; genus Magnetovibrio. The sequence continues at coordinate 458 of JAESUA010000033.1, forward strand.
CGCTTTGAAATAGCATGACTGAACCAAGTGGTTCTTGGTGAAGCAAGGCCAAATGGCCGCCGCGCACATGCGCGTTAGCCAAGGGCGGCGCAGCCAACCGCCCGGCGCTTGAGGGGCACATAAACTACTCCTGCAACGCCGCCAGGCAATGTTCGCGGTCGGTGTTGTAGCCGTAGGCATCGCGGGCGTCAAAATGCAGCACCCGGGGCTGGCTGGAAGCGCTGTTTTCATCTTCATACAAAAAAACATTCAGCACGCAGTGGCCGTTTTTGTACCGCCAGATGTTGGCGGTGCGATCGGCGCGCCTAAATACCGGGGTGCCCAACTTGGCGACCACCCAGGCCCCGCCCTGGCCGAGCAATTGCTGGCTGGTGATTTTGGGTTTGGCGATCACAACCGGCGTGGCGATCACAACCGGTGCCACCGGTGCGACCGGCGCGGCCGGTGCCAGCGGCGCGGCGTCGACAGTATCGGGCGTCACCGCGGGGCCGCTTTTGGGCACGTCTGTCGGTGCACCGGCGCATGCGCTCAGCAGAAAAATTGTGGCTAGGGCGAAAAGCAGGCGAGATTTAAGCATCAGGTTTCCGTCGGTGTTGTCTTGTCAGAGGACACGATAACCGCTCCTGAGCTGCCACGGGCAGGTTTTTCTGAAACTTTATCTTTGGCCCGCCAGCTTTCAAACAAATGCACCGTCGCGGCGGTGGCGATCACCGGCGCGATCAGGTTCAAAAATGGCACCGTCAAGATGAAGGCAAAACCGACCCCGGCTAAAAACAACGGCGCGCGCCAGCGCAGCCGCATGGCCTGGGCATCGGGCGTGGTGAGGCGGCGCAACGCCACCAGCTCAAAATACTCGCGGCTTAACAAATATCCGTTGAGACCATAATAAACGAACGGGAACAAAGGCGGGATCAACAAAAACGGCAGGCACAAAAGGTTCAAGCCCACGGTGACGCCCAAAAACTTCAACGCCGGGCCGACGCCCTCGCTAAACGATAGGCCAGCGGCCATCGGGCGGTCGGGGTAATGGCGCTGTTCGACCGCATCAACCACCTTGTCGAGCATCAACGCGCCGATGGCGGTTACGACCGCCGGGAACAAGAAAAACGTCAGCACCGGCGCGCCCATGAAGGTAATGATGTCGAACAAAAATTCCAACGGCCCGATGGCGACAAAGGTGGTGATCTTCAAAACCATGATGATGGCCACGAACAAGCCGACAAATATCGCCACCGACCAACCGATCGAAGCCCAAATGACTGAGCGGGTCTGGGGATCGGACAACTGCCCGAACGCCTTGTAATACGCTGAAAGAATACGACCCATGCCCAAAAACCCCCGGTCACCAATATGCATAAATGCGGTGCCCAAGAGATAGCCGCGAAAGCCGTGTTTCGCAAGCCTTGCTATTGTATAGAAATCCTGTGTGCTGATTGGTTGTCATCGATTATGCAGACTTTACGGATGACACATAAAAGGATACAAAAAGAGAACATAAAGGGGAAGTTATGCTTAAATCATTAGAAATATGTGCTGGTGCAGGTGGTCAAGCTCTCGGTATCGAGAGAGCCGGCTTCGCTCATCAAGCATTGGTTGAAATCGATAAGCATTGCTGTCAGACGTTGCGAGATAATCGTCCTGATTGGAATGTAATTGAAGGGGATTTATGTGATTTTTCAGCAAATGAATACCAAGATATTGATTTACTTGCTGGCGGAGTTCCGTGTCCTCCCTTTTCAAAAGCAGGAAAACAATTAGGTGCTGACGACGAAAGAAATCTGTTTCCCGAAGCCATCCGCCTTGTAAAAGAAGCTCGGCCCAAAGCAGTTATGTTGGAAAATGTCCGCGGAATTTTGGATTCTGTTTTTTCCGATTATCGCCAATTTATTGCAGCCCAGATTGGAAAATTAGGGTACGTAACAGATTGGAAGCTACTGAATGCTTCAGATTTTGGCGTTCCACAATTGCGACCACGTGTTGTGTTTGTAGCCATTCGAAAAGAATTTGCATCTGAAATATCGTGGCAACCCCCCAACAACAAAAGCCCCAAACAGTCGGTGAATCGCTTTTTGATTTGATGGCGGAGAGCGGGTGGCGTCAGGCTTCTAAATGGATGGCACAAGCAAACAAAATTGCACCGACGCTTGTTGGTGGTTCAAAAAAACATGGTGGACCAGACCTTGGACCTACTCGGTTAAAGAAAGCATGGGAAGCTTTAGGTGTTGATGGCCGTGGTTTGGCAAATGAACCACCAGAACGAGACTATGTTGGTATGCCGCGTTTAACGGTCAAGATGGCGGCGCGTATTCAGGGTTTCCCAGATGATTGGGCATTTTCAGGAAAAAAAACGCCTGCTTATCGTCAGGTGGGAAATGCATTTCCACCCCCGGTTGCCTGTGCGGTTGCGCAACAAATTGCATATTGCCTTAATGAAAAGTCCTCATTGAAAGCGGCTTCATAATGGTCCGCACTAAGGGTGCACGTACAAAACTGAGAGAGTACTTTCTCAGAAATCTTAATCGTGTCATGGGTTCTGATGAGCTTAGAGAAGTTGCAGGTGGTACAAGTGAGTGGGCAAGACGTGTCCGTGAACTCCGCACCGAAGAGGGTTATCAAATTCTGACGCATAATGATCGATCAGAAATGAAACCGGGTGAGTACCTTCTTATAGACCCAAAACCTGTTCCAGCATTCTCCAGGTCAATCTCTAAGGAGGTCCGCGCCTTTGTTTTGGACCGCAATGGATTTACATGCCAGCAATGTGGGGCAGTTGCCGGGGAACCGCATCCATATGATCCATCGCGTAAAGCGCGCCTTCATATTGGCCATATCGTAGATAAAAGTATGGGGGGTACGGATGATGCTGCAAATTTGCGTGCATTATGTTCAGTGTGCAATGAGGGGTCAAAAAACCTAACGCTGGATAGGCCCTCAGCTCAAAAACTCCTTATTCAAGTTCGCCGTGCGACAGGTTCTGATCAACTAGAAGTGCTGAAATGGTTATTGCAAAAATTCCCTAACCAGGCCCAAAAAATGTTGTCAGAGTAGCCTAAAATCTCTCCCCTTGCCGCGGCGCTTTTCGGCGCTATACTGCGCGGAAATTCTAGGCTCCCGAGTGCGGGGGCTTATTTCTGTTTTGAGGAGAATTCTCGGATGTCGGATGCACGATTTGACGTGGTTGGAATCGGCAATGCCATCGTCGATGTGTTGAGCCACGAAGACGATGCTTTTTTGACTCGCCATGGCATGACCAAAGGCACCATGGCGTTGATCGATGCGGACGCCGCAGACAAGCTTTATGACGATATGGGCGCGGGCATTGAGTGTTCCGGCGGATCGGCCGCCAACACCATCGCGGGCTTAGCCTCATTGGGTGGTCGCGGGGCGTTCATCGGCAAGGTCAAAGACGACGGCCTGGGCAAGGTGTTCCACCATGACATCGAAGCTATCGGGGTGCATTTTCCAACCTCGGCCGCGACGGATGGATTGTCCACCGCGCGCTGCTTGATCCATGTCACGCCGGACGCCGAACGCACCATGAATACGTTCTTGGGTGCGTGCACCGATTTGGGCCCAGATGATGTCGACGAAGACGTGGTTCGCGCCTCAAGCGTGACTTATCTTGAAGGATATTTGTGGGACAAAGAAGACGCCAAAGCGGCGTTTGTCAAAGCCGCCGAGCTGGCCCACGATGCCGGTCGCGAAGTGTCTTTATCTTTGTCAGATCCGTTCTGCGTCGGTCGCCACCGCGAAAGTTTTTTGGATCTGGTGGAAAACCACGTCGATATCTTGTTCGCCAACGAAGACGAAATCAAAGCCCTTTATGAGGTCGAAGATTTTGACGCCGCCCTGCAACAGGTGCGCGGTCATTGCAAAATCGCCGCACTGACCCGTGGGGCCAAGGGCTCAGTTGTGATCAACGGTGACGAAATTCACATCGTCGATTGTGACCCGGTCGATCATGTGGCCGATACCACCGGCGCGGGCGATGCCTATGCCGCCGGGTTCTTGTTCGGTTACACCAACGGCCACGCCGATGATTTGGCCCATTGTGCCAAGATCGGTAACATCGCCGCGGCGGAAATCATTTCTCACTTTGGCGCGCGCCCCGAAACCCCGCTGAACGAAGTGGTCGCCGCCAAACTCGGATAATTCTCGACATTTAACTCTGAAGCCCTCATGTGAGGGCTGAAGCAAGGCCAAGTGCGCTGGAGCGCATTCCTTGCGCTTGAAGGACAAAAAAATGAAAATTCGCAACATTGCGATCATTGCTCACGTTGATCACGGCAAAACAACCCTGGTCGATGTCATGCTGAAACAGTCCGGTACCTTCCGCGACAACCAAAAAATTGCCGAGCGCGCCATGGACAGTGGCGAGCTGGAAGCCGAGCGCGGCATCACCATCACCGCCAAGCCGACCTCGATCGAATGGAAAGGCACCCGTATCAACATCGTTGATACCCCGGGTCACTCCGATTTCGGTGGTGAAGTCGAACGTATCTTGAGCATGGTTGACGGTGTGCTGTTGCTGGTCGACGCCGCCGAAGGCGCGATGCCGCAAACCA
>JAESUA010000408.1 GCA_016763255.1 Magnetovibrio sp.
CCACCGGCATGTCGGCACCGCCGATGGGAATAATCAGTAGGAAGCCAATGGCAAAACTAAGCAGCGCAATGGCCCAGAAGATTTCCGGCGCCTGCGTGCTGATCAAGGTAATCACCAACACCACGATGGCAGCGGCGATAATACCGTTCACCGGGTGTTGCATGGGGAAAGTGATCGGGTTGCCGCTCATGACGCCTTGCAGCTTGGCAAAGGCGATGATCGAACCGGAGAAGGTGATCGCACCGATCACCGTGCCCAAACCCATTTCCACCAGGCTGGCCACCGGTATTTCACCGGGCAGGCCGAGGCCGTAAGCGGATGGATTGAACAGCGCCGCCGTTGCCACAAGCACCGCCGCCAGACCGACCAAGGAGCGGAACGCCGCGACCAATTGCGGTAACGCCGTCATTTTGATCTTCAGCGCAACCACCGTACCGATGGAACCACCGATCAAAAGCCCGACGATGATCAACGGATAGCTGACCACATTGGGATCGACCAAGGTGGTGCCGATGGCGATGACCATGCCAATCATGCCGAGCATGTTGCCACGGCGTGAACTTTCCGGATGAGACAGACCGCGCAGCGCCAAAATGAAGCAAACCGAGGCGATCAGGTACGCAAAAGCGCTTATATTTTCAGACATATCAGCGCCCCCTATTTATTTTTCTTCTTGAACATCAAAAGCATGCGTTGCGTCACAATGAAACCACCGAAAATATTTACGGAGGCCAAAGTCACGGCAACGAAGCCCATGATCTTCGAGAAGTTCATATCTGCCGGACCCGCGGCGACCAAAGCGCCGACGATGATCACGGATGAAATGGCGTTGGTTACACCCATCAAAGGCGAGTGCAGTGCGGGTGTTACGCTCCACACCACGAAGTATCCGATGAAGCACGCCAACACGAAAATCGTGAACAATGCCATGAAGGAAAACCCTTCTGCATTGCCACCGCTGGAAAGGCTCATCTGGGCGGCGTCACCGGCCAATTGAGCAGCTTGATTGGCAACACCAGCCGCCGTTTCGGCTAGTTTGCGCGATTGTTCAATAATCGAAGCCGGGTCCATGCTTAGCTCCCTTGCGTCAACATCGGATGAACCAGTGCGCCGTCTTTGCACACCAGGGTGCCGGACACGGTTTCATCTTCGAAGTCAAAGTTGATGGTTTTTGCTTCCTCATCCACATGCGGACTGAGGAAGTTAAACAGGTTCTTGGCAAACAACTGGCTGGCATCTTTCGCCAAACGGCCCGGCACGTTGGCATGACCAACAATGTGCACGCCGTTGCGGCTTTTGACGACCTTGCCAAGTTTTGCACCTTCGACGTTGCCACCGGCTTCCACCGCCAAATCGACCAGCACCGAACCCGTCTTCATGGAGGAGACCATATCCTTGGTCACCAAAATCGGTGCGGTGCGACCGGGTATCAGGGCCGTGGTGATGACGATGTCTTGCTTTTTGATGTGCTCGGACACGACTTGCTTTTGCTTGTCGAAATATTCCGGCGGCATCTGTTTGGCATAACCGCCATCGGTCTCGGCGTCCTTTTCCATCTCTTCATCGACGGTGAGGAACTTGCCGCCCAGGCTTTCGACCTGTTCGCGAGTCGCCGGGCGCACGTCGGTGGCGGTCACAACCGCCCCCATACGCTTGGCCGTGGCAATGGCTTGCAGCCCTGCAACGCCGACCCCCATGATGAAAACCTTGGCCGGGGCAATGGTGCCCGCAGCCGTCATCATCATCGGCAACGCCGATCCGTATTCGTTACACGCATCCAGCGCCGCCTTGTATCCGGCCAGGTTGGATTGGCTGGACAAGATGTCCATGGATTGAGCGCGCGAGATGCGCGGCATCAATTCCATGGCAAACGCGGTGATGCCCGCCTTAGCCATGGCTTCCATGTCCGCCTTTTGCGTCAAAGCCGACATGTGAGCGCAAACAACCGCGCCCTTTTTCATCAGTTTGACTTCAGCCGCACTGGGGCGCTGAATTTTCAGCACCACGTCGGCGTCTTTCAACACCGCCGCCACATCCGCAGAAATGGAGGCACCCGCGTCTTTAAAATGTTTGTCGGTAGTGGAAGCAGCGCTACCCGCGCCTTTTTCCACAATAATTTCGAAGCCGAAGCCGACAAGCTTCTTCACCACCTCAACCGACGCTGCTACGCGCGTCTCGCCGGGATGATGCTCCTTTGGAATTGCGATTTTCATGATGAACCGTTTTTACCTGGGAGATCCCTGTTAAACTTAGTCAAATTTTATGCCCGCTTGCTTCAAGTTACACAAGTGTTGCGATGCAAAAATTTAAATTACTTTTTATATTCTCATTTTACAAAGCCGCACGCCACCTACCCTTTTGGGCAGCTCAGTGCCTTGTGATCAGGGCTACATTAGAATATACGGATATTTACAGTGCACATAACTTGGTGTCCGCGCGATCTTTGATTATGCTTTGCTGCATGAAGCCGTTCACACACAGATACAAAACCGTTGGTTTAGCCATTGCGCTGGCCCTGTTGGCCCTACCAAAGGTCACCTGCGCTGGCGAAGTCAGCAAAGCCACAGAACAACTCCACCTGCGCTATGAGGCTTACTGGGGCGGCATCCATATCGCGGACTTCACGCTTTCGATGCGCAATGGCGGTGATACCTATGAAAATCGTTTTCATTTGGAGACCCGCGGCCTGACCCGCTACTTCACCAACATGGGCGTAAAAGCCATTTCAACCGGCCGCATCATCCAGCCGCCCGAATCAAATGGCGTGCCCATGGCGCAACGCTATGTGGCCACGCACTACCGCACCGAATACACCAACACCAAACACCATCGCTGGGTCGACATCACCTTTAACCAGCCCCCCAAACCAGCAAAAGCCGTGACCGGTACATCACCGGTCACGGGCCGCGAAAAAAACTGGAACCCCAAGGACAAGGGGCCAGAAATATTGAACCGGGTCGAGCCCCAGCACCGCATCGGCGTGAACGATCCCATATCCTTGATCCCACAGATCATGGCGGTGGTGCGCACGCACCTAGCAGGCGGTGCCAAAACCGGCGTGGCCAAGGGGTTTGATGGCCGCAGGCGATTCGATATGCACATCACCTATCTGGGCAAAGCCACCCGCACCATCGCCAAGACCAAGCACGAGACTTATCGCGTGCGCATCGATCCACAACCGGTTGCGGGCTTTAAGAAACGTCATAAGATTTTATGGAACGGTGCGGCCTATGATTTTTACATCAGCCGTGACGGAAATTTTCTACCGCTGCAAATCGTCCCGGTCAAACACGGGCCGGTGCTAACGATGATCGAAAAATGTCCATCGGAATGTGAATTAAAGGCAGGAGAGGACTAACCCACTGCGGACTCGGCCCGCTCGCGCTCGGCGATTTCAGCCTTATAGAGCTTAAAACGATCGCGAATACCATCCAGGCGATCGGCCGTGCCGTCACCAAACATAAAGTCCAACTTGATGCTTTCTTCGTCGTCCCACAAGGACCGAAACAAGTCGGAAAACAGCGCCGTGAACAACAACTGAAAGTGTTTGTCTTCAAACAAAAAGCCCGAATTTCGTTCGGTCACGTTGTTGAGGATGGAAATGAAGTTGCGCTTGGCCCACTCGAAGTCTTCAAACTTCATCAAAATACGGATCAAGATATTATAGGCAAAGCGTTTGTGACGATCACTTTCGCCAATCATCTTCCAAATTTCGCCGTCGTCATCGGTCTGAAACTGACTGAGAAGTTCTTGGGCTTCGACGTTCAATTCGCTGTAAAGCACTTCGCCCAGAAGTTTGCCCAAATAGTTGTCAAAGCCCATCACCACTTCGCGCGGGAAGATGGGGTTTTTCGGGTCGGAGAACAAGTGCGAGAAACGCCCCGCAATCAGACGCAGCAAAAATTTTGAACGATTGCCGGATTCTGGGGGAGCTTGTTGCAGCTGGGCGGCAACGATTACGGTTTTATCCGCGTTCACACCGGCGGACGACACAACTGCTGCCATTTCGCTACGGACTTTTTCCGCAACCTCATTGCCATGGTTGAGCATATTGGTGCGGATCACCACCTCGATCTCACGCACCAACTCTTTGATGTCTTCGTCGAGCTTGGGGGTTCTTTTGTCACGCGTTAGCAGACGGTTGGACATCATCAGGTCCAAAACGGAGCGGATAATGGTCTTTGTGGCCGCAGTGGAACGCTGCGCCACCTGAATGGTGCCGCTACCGCCCTGTGATTTGTCATCCGGTCCGGACATACTCAAAATCTGCCTGATTCTACAAAACGATCAATACATGGGGTTCTCACAGCCCCAACTGCCGGGAATCGACCCAGATCCTTAATCATTTATACATAACATATTACAGCCTAACAGTTACTAAAGGGCTGTGACGCATCAATTTTATGATGTTAGCTCAGCCTTGCGCTTCCAATTCGTCAATAAATCCCGAAATCACGCTCAAACCGCGTTTCCAAAAATCAGGATCACTGGCGTCCAAACCAAACGGTGCCAACAGTTCTTTGTGACGTTTGGTGCCACCGGCCGCCAAGAGATCAAGGTACTTTTGCGCAAACCCTTCATGACCTTGGGCAAACACGTCATAGAGCGAATTCACCAAACAATCACCGAAGGCATAGGCATAAACGTAAAACGGCGTGTGCACGAAGTGCGGAATATAGGCCCAGTAGTTTTTGTAGGCATCATCGAATCGGATCGACGGGCCGAGGCTAGCTTTTTGCACATCCAGCCAAATTTCGCCCAACCGCTCGGCCGCCAATTCACCGCTCTTGCGCTCATCATGCACACGGGTTTCAAATTCATGGAACGACACCTGGCGCACCACGGTATTGAGCATGTCTTCGACCTTGCCCGCCAATAAAATGCGGCGTCGCGCCGGATCATTTTCGGTGTCGACCATTTTGCGAAACGTCAGCATTTCGCCGAACACCGAGGCGGTTTCCGCCGTGGTCAGCGGCGTATCAGACATAAGCGCACCTTGATCGGCGGCCAAAACCTGGTGTACGCCGTGGCCCAATTCATGGGCCAAGGTCATCACATCACGCGCCTTGCCATGAAAATTCAGCAAAATATAAGGATGCGCACTGGGCACCACCGGATGTGAAAAGGCCCCGCTGTCTTTGCCTTCACGCGGTTGGGCATCGATCCAGTTTTCATCAAAGAACTTTTGCGCAATCCCCGCCATGCTGGGTTCAAACGAACCATAAGCATCCAGCACCAGATCACGCGCATCGTCCCACTCAAACTGCGACGAACTGTCATCGGGCAACGGCGCGTTGCGGTCCCAATAATCCAAAACATCTTTGCCAAACCATTTGGCCTTCATCGCGTAATAACGGTGGGCAAGATTGGCATACTGATCGCGCACCGAACTCACCAGGGCATCGACAACTTCATCTTCGACCTGATTGGACAGGTTGCGTTCAGACAGCGGGCGGGCGTATTTGCGCCAGCGATCTTCAATATCTTTATCTTTGGCCAAGGTATTGGTGATCAACGCCAACAGCCGCACGTTGTCCTTCAGCACTTTACCAAAAGCCGCAGCGGCCGCCTTGCGCTTGATCGCATCTTTGTCCGACAACAGGTTCAAGACTTGCGACTGGGTCATCCCCTCGCCCACGCCATCAACATCAAAACGCATGTCGGCAAAGGTTTCTTCAAACAGCCGCACCCACGCCGCACGACCGGTCACCGATTTTTCCAGCAACAGCTTTTCCAGATCATCGGACAGCTGGTGGTCACGGTACTGACGCACGTCGTTCAGCCACGGCTGATAGCGTGCCGCCGCCGGGTCAGACAGTTTTGCACCCAGCTGATCATCATCCAGCCGATTGATTTCGAGCATGAAGAACAAGGTGTCGGACGAAATCTCGGTCACGCGTTCTTGCAAGGTCTGGTAAAAACGTCCCACCTGGGCATCGCCGGTGCTGACCGAAAACAGCAATTGGCCATAGCTCATGGCTTTGTTGAGGATTTCCGAGATACTTTCGTACTCGGCAATGGCGGTGGCAAAGACGCCCCCATCCAGCTTGGCCAGCTGAGCTGCGTAGGTTTTGGAAAATGTTTGCGAACGCTTGGCCGCTTCACCAAGATCAGCATCAAGCTGCGGATCGTCAATATTTTTATAAAGATGCGACAAATCCCAATTGGGAAGCTCTGCGGGGTGCGTCATGGTGTACTCTCCTTGCCAAACTGACCTTACTTGACCGAGTAGCAGATATAAGGTTGGAATGTGGCTTAACACAATACACAATGTGGGGATAAGTACGTATGACGGCACAAAATTGGCCCAATCTGGTGACCATGTTCTTCGACCAGGTGGAAGTCTACGGCGAACACCCGTTCTTATGGGCCAAAAGCGATGGCAAATATCGCCCGTTAACGTGGCGCGAAGTGGCCATGCAGGTCACCGAAATGGCCCGCGGATTACAGGCGTTGGGCGTTAAGGATGGCGAGCGTGTTGTGCTGGTCTCGGAGAATCGCCCCGAATGGCTGATCGCCGATCTGGCGATCATGGCCGCCGGTGGCATCACCGTGCCCGCCTACACCACCAATACGGTGGATGATCACCGCCACATCATCGAACATTCCAAAGCCATCGGCATCTTCATCTCGACACCTAAATTGGCCGAACGCGCATTGCAGGCCGCCCATCTGTCCGATCTCACCCAGTTTGCGGTGATGATCGAGGACCTAGAATTGCAGCAAAGCCTCAACGTCGACGTGATAAATTGGCAGGCGGTCATCAATCGCGGCTCAAGTTCGCACGTCAACATCATCGAAGAAGCAGCCCGTTTCAAACGCCAAGACACCGCCTGCATCATCTACACATCGGGCACCGGCGGCACCCCCAAGGGCGTGATGCTGAGCCACATAGCGATGATGCACAACGCCATCGGTGCGACTCAAATCCTCAAAAAATTGGGCCTCAACACCGAAACGTTCCTGTCATTCTTGCCCCTGTCACACAGTTACGAACACACCGCCGGGCAGTTCTGGCCGATCAGCCTGGGTGCGCAAATTTATTATGCCGAAGGTGCGGACCAGTTGCTCAACAATATGCGTGAAGCCAAGCCGACCATCATGATGGCGGTGCCGCGCCTGTACGAAATGATGCACACCCGCATCATGCGCGGCGTCGCCAAAGAAGGCGGCACCAAGGAAAAGCTGTTCAACAAAACCTTGGCACTGGGCAAGAAGGCTTTTCTGACACCAGGCGACATGAGCTTGATGGACAAGCTGCTCAACGCGATTCTCGAACGCTTGGTGCGCAAAAAAGTCCGCGCCCGTTTCGGCGGACGGCTCAAAGCGTTTGTATCGGGTGGGGCACCGTTAAACCCCGACATCGGATTGTTTTTCACGGCCCTAGGCGTGCGCATCCTGCAAGGCTATGGCCAAACAGAATCCGGCCCCGTGGTCAGTTGCAATGTGCCGGAAAAGGTCAAGATGGACGGCGTCGGGCCGATTTTCCCCAATACCAAGGTGCGCATCGCCGACGATGGTGAAATCCTGATCAAGGGTGATCTGGTGATGAACGGCTATTGGCGCGACCCCGAAACCACTGCCGCGACGATCATCGATGGCTGGCTGCACACCGGTGACATCGGCCTGATCGATGAAGACGGTCATCTGCGCATCACCGATCGCAAGAAAGATATCATCGTTAATTCCGGCGGTGACAACGTCGCCCCGCAACGCGTCGAAGGCATCTTGACCTTGGAACCACAAATCGCCCAAGCGATGGTTTATGGCGACAAACATCCTTATTTGGTCGGCCTTTTGGTGCCCGATGAGGAGTGGCTCAAAGGCTGGGCAGAAGACAACGCCAAGCCAGACAATCTGGCGCAACTGTGCCGCGACGACGATCTGCATAAGGCGCTGGCCGAGGCCGTGACACGGGTCAACACACACCTATCGAATATTGAGACGGTACGAAAGTTCATCATCGCCAGCGAACCGTTCACCATCGACAACGCCCAGATGACACCCACCTTGAAGGTGCGGCGTCACAAACTGAAAGACGCCTATGGTGAGGCACTGAAAGCGCTTTACGGCTGAGCCTTTTGATCCAATATTTTTTGGGCGGCTTCTTTTCGCGTGCCGGGGCCTGTGCCGGCGATGGCGATGCCGACAAATATTAACGCCAACGCGGTTAGGGCTTCTTCGGTGATCGCTTCGTTGAGGAACAAATAGCCCCACATCACCCCCAACAGAGGGATGATGTAGTTGTTGAGCGCCAAAAACGTCACGCCTCGTGCTTCGATCACGATGATCAACAAAATCGTCGCCAACGCGGTCGGGAACACCCCCAAGTAGACCGAGGCGGCAAGCGCGTTGGCTGAAAAATCGAGTGTCCACGGCTGATCAGCCATCATCGCCCCGGGGATCAACACCGCAGAGGACGCAATCAGCACCCCGGTGCCGTGCTGCAACGGTTTCGCGCCGGGCAACTTGCGGATCAAGATCCCGGCAATGGCATAAAAAATCGCCGCGGTGACAACCGCCAACTGACGCGGCACCTGATCCCCCAGGCCCATCAATTCTTGGGGCCCGATCAAAACCACCACACCGGCAAAACCGACCAGCACACCCAGCACCCGGCGCACGTTTAAGATTTCATCGGAAAAGATGCGCCCCAACACCAGGGCCGCCAGGGGCATCGCGGCGATCAAAATCGCCGCAAGACCCGATGGAAGCGCCTGTTCACCCCAATTGATTAGGGTGAACGGAAAGGCATTGCCAAAACAGCCGATGAGAAAAAACGACCACCACAAACGTGGATCGGTGGGCAGACTTTGGCGTTTCAGTTTCAGCCATGTAAACAGCACCAGCGCACCGATGACGACGCGCAGCATCGCAAAGGTGGCGGGGGGTAGAGTTTCGACGCCCACTTTAATGACGGTGAACGACGAGCTCCACATGGTGGCCAAAATGACCAACAAGCCCAAATCCCGCATCATATTTGGCATCGAAAACTCCTAGAGCACAAACCACATCAACAACGGCAGTGTGACAAACGACATCAGCGTCGACAACACCACCGCCCCAGCCACGGTTTCCGGGTCTGTATTGTAGCGCGCCGCAAACAGGTAATTGAACACCGCCACCGGCAAGGTCGATTGCAAGATCAACACCCCTTTCATCGCGCCCTCAAAATCGAACGCTTCGGCCAAAGCCCACGCGATGGCAAAGCCCATCAGCAAGCGGATCAACGCCAATATAAGGCTTTTACCCATGGAGCCGATTTTCAATCGATGCAGGGAAATGCCCAAGGTGATCAACATCAAGGGGATGGTGAAACCGCTGAGGATTTCCACGGTGTTGGCGGCCCACGCCGGCACCTGCGTATCCGAGACCTTAAAGATCAATGCCAAGATCATGGCGTAAATGGTCGGCACCCGCATCAACGCCATGGGCGAAGTCACACCGCTGGAAATTGCCACCCCGGCGGTGAACTGGAAAATAATGCACACGGTAAAATACGCCACGGCCAACGCCAGACCTTCATCGCCAAACGCCAACAGCGCCAGCGGCAGCCCCATGTTTCCGGTGTTGGGAAACACCAAAGTCGGCAAAAATGCCCGGATCGACTGACCCCACATTTTGAGAATGATAACACTGATCACCCCCATGGCCATGATCGCGGCAAAGGTCACCCCGGCCATGCGGGCCAGCGCATCAAGTTCGATATCCACGTTCACCAGGATCGAAAATACCAACGTCGGAACACCCACCGACGTCACCAAGTGGGTGACCATTTCGGTATTGTAAGGCCGACCCATGCGCGCCCAGGCATATCCGATGGCGGCGCAGATCAGCACAGGCGCAATGATGGAAAAAAGTGTTTCAAACACGGCCAAGTTTCCTGGTGAAGTTATGAGGATAATGAAGTGTCATCACGCTAATCTGAAAGCGTTCAAAAAGATAGCGGCGCCCATGGATTGCATGAGCGCCGCATCTTGTCTTTTACATGGTGGAAGTAGAAAAATATTTTCTGGTGCTAGTCCACCTTGGCGATGTGCATGATGTTGGTGCCACCGGGAACGCCGAACGGAATGCCCGCAACGATGACAATCATATCACCTTCTTGGACAAATTCCTGACGTTTGGCGATGCGCACCGACTTGCCCATCATCTCGGTAAAGCTATCCACGTCCTTGGTGCGGATGGAATGCACCCCCCTAGCCAGTACCAAGCGTCGGGCAACTTCCAGGTTTGGAGTCAGCCCCAAGATCGGCACCGCAGGTCGTTCACGGGCAATGCGCATCGTGGTCGAACCGGTGGACGAGAACG
>JAESUA010000409.1 GCA_016763255.1 Magnetovibrio sp.
ATGATGAACCACATCACCTGCGGATTTTCTCCGACCCGTCGGCCTTTGGAAAGCGATCCCTATAGGTCATTATTAATGCAGCTTGGTATAAGTGCGGAAACACCGATGAAATTTGAAATGAACGCACGATGCCTTTGCGCGCGATTGCATCTGCCCGCGCATGGGTGATGTCTTCACCCTTGAAGATGATCTCGCCCCTGGTAACAGACGAAAACCGGGTCAAGAGATTGAACACGGTTGTTTTGCCGGCACCATTGGGCCCGATCAGGGCATGAATGGTGCCCCGGCGGACCTTAAGGTTGACATCGTTGACGGCGACAAAACCCCGAAATTCTTTGGTCAGCCCCTTGGTTTCCAAGATCATCTGACGGCTTTGTGAAATATCGGTGTAGGTGGTGACAAATCCCGCACCACCGGGCAAGGGTTCGCTTTTGACGGCGATCACATCACCATATTCACCTTGCAGGGCCTTGAAACGAATGATGTCGGCAAAAGACTGGCCTGCCTTGGCCAGTTCTGGTGGCACATCAAACAATTCAATGAATAGGCGATTCCAACCGACCAAATTGAGATCGCGATCAAAGATCGTGACTCCTTGATCCAGTTGATCTAAGGCGGAGCGCAGCACCTTTAAATGCTGAAGTTGTTTTATATCCCCGTCCACGTCGTGCCGCTCCCCTGTTCACTTGGCCATCGGCAAATCAGCCTAAACCAGATAATTATTATTCAGTGAAGCGGACATTAATGTAGTCCATATTTCATAAATTTCTTTCAATTGTTTCAAATTATTTAATATATATTTCGAATTATTTCATAGATATTATTTATAGACATTTTTATCTATTGCTCTTTCTTAGTTGTTCAGTATCTTTGCCGATTCAAATTAAGAGGGGCATTGATGGTTTTGGCTGAACAATCGACCAAACGCGAACAGCTCAAATTACTTCAAGCTGCGCTTGACCATATCAATCAAGGGTTCACGATGTTTGATCACGACCTGCGCATGGTCGGCTGGAACAAACGCTTTGCCGAACTGCTTGGTTTTCCCGAACACCTGATCAAAACCGGAACCCCATTTTCCGATTTCATGCGGTTCAATGCGGAACGCGGTGAATATGGCGAAGGTGATGTTGAACAGCTCGTCGCACAAAGAGTCGAGCGCGCGCGCACCTTTAGTCCACGCACGATGATCAGTAAACGACCATCAGGCGAAGTGATTTCGGTGCGCGATACGCCGTTGCCTTCGGGTGGATTTGTGACCATTTATACGGATGTCACAGACCAACGTCAGCGCGAAGAAGTGCTCGCCCAAGCGGTCACCAAACGCACCTCGGCCCTGCGTGATAGTGAACAACGCTTGCGCCTGATCACCGATGCGGTGCCGGCCTTAATCGCCCATATCGACAAACAAACTTGTTACACATTCGCCAATCAACGCTATGCGACATGGTTTGGTTTTACCGTCGAAAATATACTTGGCCGCCCCATGAAATTGGTCATCGAGGACGGTCTTTATCAAGAATTGCTGCCCAACACCCTGCAGGCCCTAAGCGGCACCGAGACGACGTACGAATACAGCCGCAAAGGACCCGATGGGCGCTATGCGGAAATGCGCAGCACCCTTCTTCCTGATTTTGATGAAAATGGCGAGGTCCGCGGCTGCTTCGTCTTGTCCATTGATATCACCGAACAAAAGCAAAGCTAAACCGTACTGCATCAAGCTCAAAAGATGGAAGCAATCGGGCAGCTTACCGGTGGTGTCGCACACGATTTCAACAATCTTTTGACAATCATCCTCAACAATCTCACATCGCTGCGCACCCACTGCGCAAGCGACCCCGAGTTGGAAGAATTCATCAAGTCCGCCTTCGACGCTGCGAACAATGGCTCCAACCTGATCAAGCGCCTGCTGGGGCGAACCTTTCCCAGTTCCATCGAAATTATGACACAGGTCAAGGGCACACCACGTCCGACCCTGGTTGATCGCAGTCGGCTAGAAAATGCGATCTTAAATCTTGCCTTCAATGCCCGCGATGCCATGAACGGTGAAGGCCGCTTGCTATTTTCCATCGGCGAGACCTATCTCAACCGCTCGGCGGCAAATGCGTTGGGCATCATTCCGGGAAACTATATCCGGGTTAACGTGGAAGACACCGGGTCGGGTATGAGCGAAGAAACCCAACACCGAGCGTTCGAACCTTTTTTCACGACAAAAAACCATGGTGTGGGGCATGGCCTGGAACTCAGTACTGTTTATGGATTTGTCCAGAAATCCGCAGGCGGCATCGAAATCACATCCTCATCCCCAGCAGGCACCTGCCTGTCACTCTATCTCCCCTGTACGGACATGGTGCCACAAAGCGCCGGGGATTATGCCGAAGACATATCACACCATAGCGATGCTGGTGGAACGGGTGAATTGGTGCTGCTGGTTGTTGACGACCCAGGCATGCGCGACATTGTTCGCCGCCAATTGGTCAGCCTCGGCCATAGTGTCCTGGAAGCCTGTGGCCTTGATGACACCCTCGCCTTGGTGCGCTCGGTAAGCGACATACATTTTTTGGTGTCCGATGTTGTTGAAGTTCGCACCATCTGCAATATCCGCTATTTGGTCACCGACGGAGCCCAACCGCCGCACCAAAACGAAAATTCAGAATGTGATCGCAAGGCAATCAAAATCAGTCAGACATATGGCTTTGACGACGGCCTCAGTTGCCAAAACTTTGCCGATTATCTGTCGTTCACCGTTCAAGAAACGGACGGGTTTAACGAGACAATTCATATGAGATTGTCATGAATAAAACCATCGCCATCGTCGAAGACGATCCCTCAATCGCCGCAGTGATCTTGCGCACGCTGGAAGAACACGGCTACCTCACCGAGCACTATTCATCGGGTTCATCTTTCCTCACCGCACTGCGTAAAAAAGCCCCGTGCCTGTGCTTGCTTGACCTCGGCCTGCCGGACATTGATGGAATCGGATTGCTGGGTAGCATCAAAGAGATTGCCTCAATACCGGTGATCATTTTATCGGGCCGCCACCATCCTTCCGATCGCATCGTCGGCCTGGAACTTGGCGCTGATGACTACGTCGTAAAACCTTTTGATCCGCGCGAAGTCGTGGCCCGCATCCGAACCGTTCTGCGTCGCTTTGATGCGGCCACGCTGGCACCGGATATGCAAAACTCAGTTGCCACATTTTCCGGTTGGTTGTTTGATCCCAGTGCCCTCGAACTGACCGCTCCCGACGGTAGTGCAACAGATCTAAGTTCTGCCGAAGCCCGTTTACTGCAGGCTTTTCTAGAAGCCCCACAACGCGTTTTATCGCGGGATTTTTTATTGACCAAGGCTGGCGGGCAAGAGTGTTTTGATCGTTCCATTGACGTGCGCATGTCACGGCTGCGCAAAAAACTTCAAAAGGGCGAAAACATAAAAGGCCTCATCCGCACCGTTTATGGTGCCGGATACCTGTTGTCATGCGCCGTCGAATGGCAAAGTGCGTGATTTTGCGCGCATCTAAAAGTGCCCATAAATACCTAGCCCGCTCTATTCTTTTCGTTTGAGACTCTCGAGCATAGCCACAAGAAACGCCGTCGCTTCGGCCCCGGTCACAACACGGTGATCAAAGGTTAGGGATAACGGCAGCATTTTTCGGATTATGGGCACGCCATCAACGGCGCAAACTTGATCGCGAACCAAACCGGTACCGACGATGGCGACTTGCGGTGGGACGACCACCAGGGTCGCAAAACGGCCCGCCCCAAAGACTCCAAAATTTGACAATGTTATGGTTGCCCCACGCATTTCTTCGGGGGGAATGTCGCGCGCTTCAAGTGCCTTTTTCATGGCATTAAGTCCCGTGCGAAGATCGCGTGCATCACGATTAGCAACGTCACGCATGACCGGCACGAACAGGCCGCTGTTGGTGTTGGCCGCAATGCCAAGATCGACCGTTTCAATTAAGCGCCGCGCCTTATTTTCACCATCATACCAAGCGTTCAAAGAGGGCGCGGCCTCACAGGCAGTGGCGATGGCCTTGATCAAGCGCACGCTGACATCAGGGTGCGCGGGCCAGTCTGAGATATCGACTTCATCATAAATTGAGGCCGGTACGACTTCGGCGTGCGACTGGGTCATCTTACGCGCCATGGCACGGCGCACACCGCGCAGGGGTTCGGCCGGTCCAGCTTTTTCAAGTGTCTGAGCAACGCGTTTAATGTCTTGCGCGGTAATACTACCGCCGGCACCCGTGCCCGCCACATCAGCAATGTAGATATTCATCTTAGTGGCCAAGGCGCGTACGGCAGGCATGGCTTTAACGCCGACATGAGACGATGGTTGTGCGTGAATCCCCACTTCAGGGTTTTGGTCCTCGCCCTGTGGCAACGCTCCGACCACAGACCCTTTATCCTCTCTCTCGCCGGTGTCAAATTCAATCAGCGGGGCACCAACTTTAGCAAACTCACCAATTGAAACATGGATTTTTTCCACCGTCCCTGAAACCGGGGAGGGAATTTCAACCACCGCCTTATCCGTCTCGACGGACAGCAACGGCTGTTCGGCAACCACATGATCGCCGACTTCGACATGCCAATCGACGACTTCGGCTTCATCCAGGCCTTCACCCAGATCGGGAAGATTAAACGGGTTCATGAGAATGCAACGACCTCGCGGGCCGCCTCCAAAATTCGATCCAGTTTCGGGATGTAATTTTGTTCAAGCCCGGCCAGCGGAACGATCACGTCGGGCGCTGCGATCCTGCGCACAGGCGCCAGCAGTGACATCAAACCATGTTCGGCAAGCTGTGCGGCAACCTCACTGGCGAACCCGACGCTCAGCGGGGCCTCTTGAACAATCACGCAACGTCCGGTTTTTTCGACCGACTTTAAGACCGTCGCTGCATCAAAGGGTTTCAGGGTCGCCACATCAATGACCTCGGCAGAAATCCCATCGAGCGCCAGCGTATCGGCACATTCAAGTGTTTCTTTAATCATCGCGCCCCAGCTCACCAGGGTCACATCAGTGCCTTGGCGCAGCACAAAACAGGTGTCCATCGGCAAGGCTTTTCCATCATCGTCAACCTGTTCACGATAGGCTCTATACAGCCGTGTCGGTTCGAGAAAAACAACCGGATCATCATCGCGAATGGCCGCCAGCAAAAGTCCGTATGCGCGTCCCGGCGAGGAGGGAATGACCACCCGCAATCCGGGGATCTGGGCGAACAGCGCTTCGGTGCTTTCGGAGTGATGCTCCGGGGCATGGATCCCGGCACCGTAGGGCATACGCATCACCATCGGGCACGTTAAGCGCCCCCGGGTGCGGTTGCGCAACCGCGATGCATGATTGATCATTTGATCGATGGCCGAATAACAAAACCCCATGAATTGTATTTCCGCCACCGGGCGCAGGCCTTGGGCCGCCATGCCAACGCTCATCCCGGAAATCAGGCCTTCGGCCAGTGGTGTGTCGAGCACACGCTTGTCACCAAAGAGGTCAAGCAAGCCGTCGGTCGCCCTAAAAACCCCGCCATTGACCCCGACATCTTGGCCCAGGACAACAACGTTTTCATCTTCTTCCAGGGCGCGTGACAGGGCCATGGTAACACCACCGACCAGATTGACCTCGGGCATGATTTCATCCTTTTGTCCGTTGTATTTATTTGACCCATTGGCGTTGCGCAGAGATAACTTCGGGAAGGTCGTCATAGAGGGATTCAAATTTCGCTTCGGCGGCCTGCGGTGTCGTGTCTAAGTAAGCATCAGCGGCTTCATTGACGCGAGATTTACACTCGCCCAATAAACTTTCTTCATCGGATTTCCCCCACCAGTCTTGGCCGACGAGGTAATTGCGCAGCCTGACCAAGGGATCCTTTTTCCACCGCGCACTGACATCGTCTTCGGCCCGATACCGGCTGGCATCATCGGCCGTGGTGTGATCACTGAGGCGATAGGTCAGGGCTTCGATCAAGGATGGGCCAAGCCCTGCACGGGCCTGGGCAAGGGCCTCATCCATCGCCGTGCGTACCGCAATAATATCATTACCGTCCACTTGTTCACCTTCAAAACCACCGGCAATGGATTTTTGCGCCAGAGTCTCGCAGCTGCTTTGCTTATGGCGCGGCACCGATATGGCCCAGCCATTGTTGATGACCACAAAGACCACCGGCAATTGCCACACCCCGGCAAGGTTGATCGCTTCGTAAAAATCCCCCTTAGACGTCGCCCCATCGCCCAGCACACACACAGCTACGTGCGCTTGCCCGCGCAACTTCATGGCGGTGGCCACGCCGACCGCATGGGTGGTGTGGCTGGCAATGGGGATGGAAAATGGGAAGTCATCTTTGGGACCGGACGTTTTGCAGCCACGTTCATCGCCACCCCAAAACATAAACACTTCTTTCAGGGTCACGCCGCGAAAAAAATGCGCCCCTTGCTCGCGATATGTCGTCAGCAAAACATCTTCAGCCGACATGGCGGCACCTATCGCCACCGACACGGCCTCCTGGCCCAAAGACGACGGAAAGGTACCCAGCTTACCGGTGCGTTGCAACGCCACGGCTTTGGCGTCAAAGGTGCGGGTCAGAACCGCACAGCGATACATGGCCACCATGGTATCGCGCTCGGTGGCAAAATCGGGCAGATCCGCAGCCAGCGTTCCTTCGGCATTCAAGTACTGTCGATAGCCAATTTGAAACGTCGCCACAGCCGGATCATTGTGAACCTTGGACAAATCAACCGAGGCTCCGGTCTTTTTTGCCGTCATGATTTTACTCCCACAAACTGCGGCCCCGATGAGCCCGTGTCACGATGAACGTTGTTAATTTTTTCTCTTGCCAGTCGGTCCGCAATTTCATTGGTGGGGGTGTTATCTTGTGCAGAAACCTGGAATATTTGGTTCAACGTTTCACCAATATTCACCAAATACTGAGACAACGACAGCGCATCGGGTCCGCGCGGCATTTGCAGATAAGCGTCGATCAAACCGCCCGAGTTGAGCACATAATCCGGGGCGTACAAAATGCCTGCATGATGAAGTCTCCGGCCATCGATGCCCGTCATCAATTGGTTGTTGGCGGAACCGGCAACGATGCACGCCTTGATCAAGGGAACGCTCTGCTCAGTGATGACCCCACCCAGTGCGCAGGGGGCAAATATATCGGCAAAGGTGGTCATTATCTTATCGGGAGAAACCGCGCGGGCACCATAATTTTCGACGGCATGGTTCACCAAATCAGGATCAAGGTCAGCAACAACCAGCCGCGCACCTGCGTTATGGCTTTGCTCGCACAACGACATGCCAACTTTGCCCAACCCCTGAACGGCAATGGTAACGCCCGAAAATGATGTGGCGTTCAAACGCTGGGCAAGCGTGGCCAGCATGCCGATCATCACACCACGGGCGGTGGAAGGGGAAGGGTCCCCGCTCCGACCCAGCGCGTGCGGTGTGGCTTGAGAAATAACCTCCATGTCCGCCACCGTCGTGCCGACGTCTTCGGCTGTGATGTAGGCACCATCAAACACATCCACCATCGCTCCAAACGATCGTAGCAAGGCGTCGGTCTTGCCCGTGTGGGGATCACAATTGATCACCGCCTTGCCACCACCCAGTGGCAATCCAGCCATTGCCGCCTTGTAACTCATCCCCGTGGACAGCCGCAAAACATCTTCCAAGGCATCCTCAGATCTCGCGTATTTCCACACCCGACAGCCCCCAAGTGCGGGGCCCAGCGTGGTATCATGCAAAGCGATAAAGGCATCAAGACCGGTGGCTGATGAGGTTCCCCTCAGCACCACCATGTGATCATCAAAGGCACCAAGCTCAGCCGCTTGAGCCGTAACGTCAACAATCTCCAGTGTTGAATTGTTCCCCGCACATATATGGTCTGTTCGATCTGACCAAGATAAAATGGCATTGCTACGCATCACCCGATATCCTTTCGGATTTCAGACCCTGCAATCAAATTCGTGCGGTCAAATACGTTTGCAGACCTCATCGGGTGCACCTAATGATCATGGTGCATGCAGGGATACACTGACTGACAATTCAACTCTTATTGTATTTCACATATGTGCTTTATTTACGGCGACACGTAATCAACTATTAGTGAGTGCTTGCGCCGCCATTAAATACTAAAAATTGTTTAAAACCGAGTGTGTTGACGTAACCTTATTGCGAACAAAAAGTCCTGAGCGCAATATAAAGACAACCCTCTTTTACATCCGAAAAACGCCGAACCGGGTGTCCTTGATCGGAGCGTTCAAACTGATGCGAAGACAGCGTCCGAGAACTTGGCGCGTGTGGATCGGCTCGATGATGCCATCATCCCAAAGCCGGGCGCTGGCGTAGTACGGCCGCCCCTGATGGTCATACAGTTCGCGCACCGGATCTTTAATCGCATCGCTCGCGGCTTCATTAAAATCCTCACCACGCGCCTCGTGCGCTGTTTTTTGAATTTGCGCCATTACCCCTGCCGCGGTTTCCCCGCCCATCACGGATATTCGTGCATTGGGCCACATGAACAAGAACCGGGGATCATAGGCACGCCCACACATGGCATAATTACCGGCCCCATAACTGCCACCGATGATGACCGTCAGTTTGGGCACGTTAGCGCAGGCCACCGCGCTGACCATTTTGGCCCCGTGTTTGGCAATGCCTTCGGCCTCGGCTTTTTGACCAACCATAAAACCGGGCACGTTTTGCAAAAATACAAGCGGCATTTTTCGCTGGCAACACAGCTCGATAAAGTGGGTTCCTTTCAGCGCACTTTCGCTAAACATAATTCCTTCATTGGCGAGGATGCCCACGCGCACACCTTCAATCAAAGCAAAGCCACACACCAACGTGGCGCCATAAAGCGACTTGAATTCATCAAACTGGCTATCATCCACGATACGGGCAATGATGGCGCGGACATCACATGGCATGGCCGGATTGGTCGGCACCAAACCCTGAATTTGCGCCGCACCATAGCGCGGCGGTGGGGCATCCAAATGGTCTTGAGAATATTGAGGCGACGCGCCACCAACATTACCAATCGCCGTTCGGGCCATGCTCAGCGCATGGGCATCATCCACAGCAATGTGGTCGACCACGCCCGACACCCTGGCATGCAAGTCTGCACCGCCGAGGGTCTCGGCATCGACGACTTCGCCGGTGGCGGCCTTGACCAATGGCGGACCGCCCAAGAAAATCGTGCCCTCACCACGCACGATGATGCTTTCATCGGCCATCGCCGGAATGTACGCACCGCCTGCCGTGCACGATCCCATCACCACCGCGATCTGAGCAACCGCTTGCGATGACATCAGGGCCTGATTGTAAAAGATCCGCCCAAAGTGATGGCGGTCGGGGAACACCTCATCCTGGCGTGACAAATTGGCCCCGCCTGAATCCACCAAATAGATACACGGCAGATGGTTTTCCCGAGCGATGTCTTGTGCACGCAGATGCTTTTTGATGGTCAGCGGATAATACGTCCCGCCCTTAACCGTCGCATCATTGGCAATCACCATGCATTCACGTCCCTGCACGCAGGCGATCCCGGTGATGATGCCGGC
The DNA here is from genome assembly GCA_016763255.1 of Magnetovibrio sp. Lineage (GTDB taxonomy): Bacteria > Pseudomonadota > Alphaproteobacteria > Rhodospirillales > Magnetovibrionaceae > Magnetovibrio. The sequence goes on from JAESUA010000409.1 coordinate 9,561, forward strand.
GGCGGGAACAGGTTCTTCATACACCTCAAACGCGGCGAATGCGGACAACTCCAAAAACGCCGTTCCCGGGTCAAGCAGCGCCGCGATGCGATCGCGAACCAACATCTTTCCGCGCGATGTTTGACGCGCGCGGGCTTTCTCGGATCCTCCCTGTGTGATGGTTGAAAGTTGAATGCGCAGATCATCAACCAACTCATTCATCTGTTGCCGGTTTTTTTTGAACTCGGGACTATCCGTGTTGACCAGTGATTTAAGGGTCGTCATCTCTCCCCCTCTCGCTCAATGGCAATGGCGGTGGCTTCACCCCC
>JAESUA010000410.1 GCA_016763255.1 Magnetovibrio sp.
AAATCGGTTGCGTACTAAATCGTGGATCAAGAATGTCGGACTTCCGTCATCGGCCGGAACACCGGGGTGAAGCTCGAGCTCATCACGCAATGGCGGCAGCGGTGGCTGCTCGTTCATAGCCCCGTCACCTGACGCAGCACGGCTAAGGGTCGTCGAAACAGCCAAAAGGCCAATGGTACGGAGCGTCCCTCCAGCCGGGCCGTGCCCCGCAGGCCGATCCGCGGCTGGCGATCAGTTGCCTGCAACTCGGCACGTACCCGGTGGGCAGGGGTTCCGTCGGGCTGGGGAGCGGCTTCGTAGCCGAAGGTCCGCAGCTTGGCTTCCAGCGGCGTCAAAGGATCGGCATTGAGGAAGACCTTAACGGCCGCACCGGGGGTAAGTTCGATGGCGTCACTCATGGCCACCCAGACTTGCAATTCGACCTCATTCTCGTCGGCCAGCATCATCACCCGTTCGCCAACCGCCAACGGTTTTCCAAGCCACTCGGTCGGATCGTCAAGAATCACCACGCCGGCGCTCGATGCCTTGATACGGGTCCGCCCGATCCGGCTCTGGAGGTGATCAATCTCGGCGCGCCGTTCTTGCGCCCGCCCACGTAGAATGGCCAGCTGGGCCTTGCTCTTTTGGTCGAACATCGCCTTTTGCGCGGTCTGGCGGTATTCCACCTCGATGGTTTCCATCGCTTTTTGCGCCACAACAAGCTGGCTTTCAAAGGTTGTTGCATCAAGTTCGAACAGCACGTCCCCGGCGACAACGGACTGGTTGGGGCTGACGAAGATATTCGCCACCACCCCTTCCAAGGGGGCCCTCACCACAACGGGATTGATGGGTACGATTTCTGCTGGGGTCAACACCGACAGGGGCACCGGCACAAAACCAAGGCCCAAAACCACAAGACCGCACCCCCACGCCAGAAGGCGACGGTTTAACGGCGACGACTCTTTCTTGCGCCGATGCCTAGTCAATGCCGCCCAAGCATGACCATAGGAGCCGGCCAGGCGGTCGAGAATGGTGAGCTCAAAATCTTCGAAAGCTCGGTCGCGCACCAACAAGAGATATCCCATCAGCTCGCCCGTACGCACGCGTAGTGGCACCAAAAGGCCATGCGCCGGAAACCATTCCAGCCATTCTGCACCATCACGTTCCCCAAGATCATCGGGGCCGATCCGCACCGACGCACCCAGATCATTCGCCCGCGCCGAGAGCAAGGTGCGCTGCCATTGGATAAATGGCGCGTCTTTATCAAGCTGCGCGACACCTGACACGGCGGCGATGCCCTGTCGCGGAACCCACAGCACAGCCTGGCGATAGGAGACCAGCATGTGGGTTTCATTGACGGCGATAAAGGCAAGCTGTTTGGTGTCTTCGGCTTCGCGTGCACGATCTTGAAGTTCCAGCAGTGAGGTGAGCATATTTAGCTCGGGGTGGCTCGACGCCGCCATCAAATCGTTCAGCATGTCGTTCATCTTAATTGATCCGGAGAGCGGGCTGGGGATCTAGCTGGGGCTCGATCGTAATCTGACCACTCATGCCCGGCACCAAGCCCTCAACGCTCCCGACGATTTCGCCATAGACCTTAACCGATTGGCTAACCGGATCGACGCGCCCGCCAAGCCGCGTGATAGATCCGCCATACCCCCGCCCGGTCTCATTAACGTTGACCGTAAAGCCATGCCCCGGGCGGATCCAGGACAGCCAATTTGAAGGGGCGATGAATTCAACCTCCAGCGCCGAGTCATCCAAGATCTCCAGCACAGGATCGCCCTTTTTAACAAACTGATGGGTGCGTGCCTTTTGCTCAACAACCAGGCCCGAAAAAGGTGCCTTGACGATACATTTCGAAACGATCACCGACTGCGCCAGAACATCGGCCCGGGCCTTCGCCACGTCGGCGGCGGCTAATTCAACTTCCAATGATCCTGCCGAATTCAACTCCAACAGGCGTTTTTGAACATCGTAGGTGCGTGCCGCAGCTGTCATGATGGCGCGGAACTTCGCCAGTCCCGCTTTCACAACGGCACAGTCCAACCGCATCAAGACGTCGCCTTTCTTAAAACGCTCGCCATCACGCACGGTGATTTCAATAATCTTGGCGGCCAACTCGCTGGACAGAACCGTTTCTTCTCGCGGTTTGATTTGGGCATAGATGTCGGAGGCGGTGGTGAGTTCAAAATCCCCGCCCTGTCCTACGCGCGTATCAGGTCCCGCACGCGCCCCAGCTGGATCGATTAGAAAACACAAAGTCGCCAGTACCACCCAGCCTCGGCCCGACCAGCTCACCTGACCGTTCAAGGCCATTTTGATCACGGATGGCCCTGCGCCACGATTTTTGTTGAATAGGCGGGCACGTCTTGAGCTTGGACAAGCCCTACCTTAGACGGGGACGCCGCTTCGAAAGAAGTTGCGTCAGTTTTCTGACCGAACCAGCTCCCGATATCTTGCAAAAAGCTTGATGTCTTTGCTTTTGTTTCAGTCGCCTGCGGTCCGTTGTCGTGCGGATTCAACGCGGCCTTCGTGACCGCTTTTGGCAATGCCTCGGATGGGCCTTGGGGCGGCGGGGCAGTGAGATCCGCATCAAACCAAGCGCCAAGTTTGTTGAAGAACCCACCACGTTGTGGCCCGGACTTGGTTTCGGCCTCTTCTCGCAGGGCCTCCACCGATTGCGCCTCGGCTGCCGCCATTATGGCCACGACCCTGTCGGCTTCTTGACGCACCAACTCGCCACTGTGCCAAGCGGCCAAGCGCTGCTCAATCGCCACCGTGATGTCTGCGACATCCGCAGAAACGGCATGGCTTGGCACCGCGTCCAGACCAACCGTGGCGTAGAGCCGTCCATAGGCCGCCTCCAGCTGGGCGAACGCCTGGTAGCGACGCAACTGCGAGGTGATCGCGCCTGCTTGGTTGGAAACCTGGTTGAGCACGCTTTGAGCATCATTTTTCTGCTGCTTGGTGACCAAGATGGAAATGCGCTGATCGACGGCAGAAATTTGATCGGCACGGCCGAACTGCTTAAGCGCATTTCGAAATTGGCGTTCAGCCACATGGACCTGGGCCAACACCGCCATGCGCAGCGCCAGTCGCTGCATTTCAGCCAATTTTTCCGATGTCTCGGCATGTTTAATTCGGGCCGGCGCCATGGCAATGTTCAGTACATTCCAGGTCAGCTTGGTGCTCCACTCATACCAACGATTGTTCACCAGCAATTCATCACCGCTGTATTGTTTTCCACCGGTTAGCGAGATCCCCGGCAGCAAGCTCAAAATGGCTTTACGGGTTTCCTTGAGCGCGATGCTGGTTTGGTACGCCTGCTCGCGGATGTCCGGGTTGTTGAGAAAGGCCAACGCCTCCATCTTATCCAAGGAAATCTCCCAGTTCGGTGGCGTCAGCACACCATCATTGGGGACTTCGACACGGATATCAATGCCCGGCGGTAGGTTAACCAATGATGCAAGTTCGATGCGCGCGGTGGAGAGTTCTTGGTTGATGGCTTCCAACTGGCGGATGGTTTCCAACAGGGTCTTTTGGAAGCGCAACGCCTCGAGCGGTTTTTTCAGGCCTTCCTTTTCAACCAGCTCTGCGTTAATCAGCGCCGCCTCAGCACTGGCGATGGTGGAGTTGACTTGCGCCTTGAGGACCTGCGCCGACACCACCCGCCAATAGGCGAAACGCACTTCTTGGACCAAGGTTTGCATCACCTTGCGGCGGCGCTCAGCTGCGATCATGGCCCTATCGGCGTTCTGTTTGGCGCTGAAATAGCTGATGCCAAAATCGAGCACATTCCAACTCATGGTCAGATCGCCGGAGATCACCGCCCGTTCCGATGAATAACTGGGATTGGTATCCGACGGCTGCTTAGTAACCGAGTCCACGCTGGTCGAAATGTTGTGGCTATTGCGATCCGAATAGCCGGCGTTCGCCGTCAGTTTGGGAAGCAGGTCGTAAGCATCCAAATCCGTCTGATCCAGGGCCATCGCCTCCTCCATAATTCGGGTGCGATGGTTCAGGTTGTACTTAAGCGCCCGGGCGATGGAATTCGCCAGACTCATGGTCACCAAACCGCTCTCGGCATCGGCAAAAATGAGTTGCAAGTCCGTCTTACCCTGGAACATCAAGGTGTCATCGGAGAGTTTCTCCGGCACCACCGCACACCCTGCCAACAACGCCACCACAGATACCGTTGCAAACAGGCGGCCACTTTTGGCAAATGGTGCTCGAACCTTATTCATCATTATCTTCCCCTATGCACCGAGATGCACAAATGTTGTATTGCGGTTTAAATCGTTGTTCCTGCGGCTACCTTCAAAGAGTCCAGCAGCTCTGCACGTCGGGCTTCGAACCCGGCCCTTCCGGCCATCGCCAGTTGGTCGGAGAACCCTGGTTTACCGAACGTCCGGGTGACACCGTCAGACAAGGCGGACAGCGAAATCCCCCTCTCCTTAGGCACCTTGTCCTCCTTGGCCGCATCTTCGTCCAAAGTCTCACTCTGCGGGGCGACCTTTTCATCTGCCCCCGGCACGTCCCCATCGACCACCCCGCCATCACCGCCGCCAATCACGATCATAAAGCTTGTGGTGGCCTCACGACCTTCGGCGTCGCGGGCGATGACCTGCACCTCAATGGTGCCCACCATGCCCTTGGGCGCTTCACCGCTGAATGCACCGGTCTGAGTATTGAAATCAAGCCAGGCCGGCAACGACTGGCCGTCCATCTGGCGGGCCTCGACCGTAACCTCGGCATCCGTATTAGAATGAGCAAAGGTGTCGAGGGGAAGTTGGAAAGAAACCCGAGAGCTTTGCGTGCTGATATCGGCAAGGCTATTGTTGACGACGAGGCTTTGCTCACCCCGCGCACCACTGCTATCACGGCCAAGCACCGCGACCTGGAAACGTCCCGCCCCAGCTTGGGTGAGATTGCCCGCGGCGCGTGGATTGACCGCTTCTCTCACCCCGGTGGCCTCGCTCAATTGAGCCGCCACAGATCGTTCAGCCCCGCTTCCCAAATCCGGGTTAACTGAGGAGCCGATGCCAATCCCGGTTTCGGGAATCCCTGGCAAAGGTGAAGGCTCTGGCGGTGCTGGCGGCAGTGATACTGGCGGCAATGGCGCTGGCGAAGGTGCTGGCGGCGGAGGCGGAGGCGGTGACAAGGTCTTGATCGTAACATCAACCGTAGTGGTCACCGTTTTGGCCCCGCCCGATCCCGAATTACCCAAATCGTTTACTCTATAGGTCACTTTCGCGACCTCCCCTCCATCAGTCGTAGAGGTGGCCAAGGACAACTGGACGAGCGCGGCGTTGATGTCCGTCACGGTGCCGCGCAGCGTCATCGCCTGCGAGTTGTTGGCACCCGCCGTCACGCTCAGCCCCGTAAGGGCCTGGAGGTTGAGCTGTCCGGCGGTGGTGGTGATTTGGATTTCAACCGTGGAGCCCAACGCATCGGCATCACTAATCGACATACCGGTTAACAACACCGATTTTCCAGCCACGATGTCGTTCACAGTGGCTGTGACCACCGTCGGCGCGTCGTTGACTGCGGTGATGTTAACCGTGGTGTTGCCGGTGACAGCCTTTGCCCCGCCGATGCCCTGGGCACCGGTGTTGCCGTCGTTAAAGGTCCAATCAATCTGCACCGAGGCTGGTGGAGTGTCTGAACCGTTGGCGTAGGCGATGGCGCGCATCGCCTCATTGACGCGGTCCTGGGTGGCGCTGGCGTTGTAAGACAAAACCAGGGTACCGCCCGAATTGGTGCTTACCGTGCCGATGATGACGCCGGACAAGGTTAGGTTGCCGCCCTCGCTCAAGGCCGACAGGTTACCGGTGGCCGAAAAAATGTCCTCGGCGCTGGTCGTGCCATTGCGTGCCAGGGTCAAGGTCACACCGGCGTAATTGCCCGCTGCGGCCAGATTGGCGTCATAGATGCCCACGCCGGCGTCCAGCACCACCGCCGCAGCGCCTTCGGTATAGGTGGGCGTGCCGTTCAGGGCATTTTTCAAATCGAAGGTGGTGTCGAGGCTACCGTCGGCGTTGTAGCGCACCACGGCGAAGTCATAATTGGTGCCGCTATGGCTATACCCGCCGAGCAAGATCTTGCCATCCGCCTGCACGGTGATGCTGTCACCGTAATCATGGCCCGAACCGACCGGCGTGGTCACCTTGCCATTTTTGTTGGGGCCGAAGGTGGTGTCGAGGCTGCCATCGGCATTGTAGCGTACCACGGCGAAGTCATTATCAGTGCCGTTATGGCTATAACCGCCGACCAAGATCTTGCCGTTCGTCTGCACGGTGATGGTGTAACCAGTATCTCGGCCCGAACCGATCGGCGTGGTCACCTTGCCGTCGTTGTTGGGGCCAAAGCTGGTGTCGATGCTGCCATCAACATTGTAACGTAACACGGCGAAGTCATTATCAGTGCCGTTATGGCTGGTGCCACCGAGCAGGATCTTACCGTCCGCCTGCACGGCGATGCCGTAACCAGTGTCATAGCTTGACCAACCCGTCGAGGTCACCTTGCCGTCGTTGTTGGGGCCGAAAGTGGTATCTAGGCCACCATCGACATTGTAGCGCACCACGGCGAACTCATTTTTGGGGCCGTTACCGCTATAGCCGCTGACCAAGATCTTTCCGTCCGCCTGCACGGTGATGCTGTTACCAGTGTCAGTGCCCGAACCGACCGGCGTGGTCACCTTGCCATTGCTGTTAGGACCGAAGCTGGTGTCGAGGCTGCCATCAACATTGTAGCGCACCACAGCAAAATCATAATCGGTACCGTTCCAGGTAGAGCCGCAGACCAGGATTTTGCCGTCCGCCTGCACGGTGATGCTGTCACCCGTATCATTGCCCGAACCGATCGGCGTGCTCACCTTGCCGTCGTTGTTGGGGCCGAAGGTGGTGTCAAGGCTGCCGTCCACATTGTAGCGCAACACGACGAAGTCATTACCGGTGGCGTTCCGACTAGAGCCACCGATCAGGATCTTGCCGTCCGCCTGCACGGTGATGCTGTCACCATAGTCATTGCCCGAACCGATCGGCGAGGTCACTTTTCCGTCGTTATTGGGGCCGAAGGTGGTGTCGAGGCTGCCATCGACATTGTAGCGCAGCACGGCGAAGTCATAATCGGTGGCGTTCTTGGAGTAGCCGCTGATCAACGTCTTGCCATTCGCCTGCACGGTGATGCTTAAACCAATGTCAAAACTTGAATTAAAATCCGTGGTCACGATGCCGTCGCCGACCATGAAGATCGGCGCGTCGTTGGCGGCGACGATATTGACCGTGGCGGTCTTGGTGTCGCTGCCACCCTGGCCGTCGGCCAGGGTGAAGCTCACCGTGCGGCTGGCAGCCGGATCGGCCGAGCTGTTCGCATAGCCGATGGCACGGGCCAGTGCCTGAGTGGCGGCGATGCTGGCGTCTGCATCCAGGTTGATGCGCAACGCGTTGCCGTTGCCCCCATCCGAACCGCCGACGATGAGGCCGATCTCTGTTGCGTTGTAGAGTACCGAGTTGCCCGACACAGTGATGCCGCCAGTGGTCGTGATCGAAAGCTGGTCCGTCGTGCCTGCGGCGGTGATCACCGCCTGCAGGTAGCCGCCGTTGAGGCTGGATGGGTTGTCTACGTCGCTGAGCGTGATCGTAGCATCAACCACCACCGCCGCACCGCCTTCGTTGACGCTCACGGTCGCCGCCGCACCGCCAAGAACCGGCGCATCGTTGGCCGCGGTGATACTAATCGTGGTGCTGCCGGTGACCGCCTTGGCCCCGCCGGTGCCCTGGGCGCCGGTGTTGCCATCGTTAAAGGTCCAGTCGATCTGCACCAAGGCCGGAGGAGCGTCCGAGCTGTTGGCATAAGCGATGGCGCGCATGGCGTCATTGACGCGGGCCTGGGTGGCGCCGGTATCAAAGGTCACGGTCAAGGTGCCGCCCGAATTGGTGGTCACCGTGCCGATGATAACGCCGGACAGGGTCAGGTTGCCGCCTTCGGTCAGGGTCGCCAAATTGCCGGAGGACGAAAACACGTCCTGGGTATTGGCCCCGCCGTTGCGCACCAAGGTCAAAGTTGCGCCGGCATAATTTCCCGCTGCGACCAAATTGACATCGGTGACCGACACATCGTCATCCAGCACCACCGCCGCGCCGCCTTCGGTATAGGTGGGCGACCCGTTCAAGGCATTCTTCACATCAAAGCCGCTGTCGAGGCTACCATCGGCATTGTAGCGCACCACAAAAATATCGTAGTTGGCGTTTAAGGTATGACCACCAACCAGAATTTTGCCATCCGGTTGCACGATGAGGCCTTGGGGAGTGTCATAGTTCGAGCCGATTGCCGTGAGCACCTTGCCGCCGTTAGCAAAACCGGTATCCAGGCTGCCATCAGCGTTGAGACGCACTATACCTAACTGGTAATCATAGCTGCCGGTGACATCGACTTTGCCAACAAGCAAGATCTTGCCATCCGACAGTACGGTGAGTTTTGCAAGATAATCTACGGCCCCAGCAACATCCACTATCAGCTTGCCGCCGCCGCCAAAGCTGGTGTCGAGCCTGCCGTCCACATTGTAACGCACCACGCCAAAGTCACCAGTATTACTGGTGATATTTTGAATAAAACCACCTACCAGGACCTTGCCGTCCGGCTGTACCGCGACACTACGGGAATCTGACCATCTATAGTCCGCACCGATGTTTCCAGTGACCACCTTGCCACCGGTGCCGAAACTGCTGTCGAGGCTGCCGTCAGCATTGTAACGCACCACGGTGAAATCACTGCTGGTGGCAGTCATGACTTTACCGGTGGCCAAGATCTTGCCGTCCGCCTGCAAGGTAATCTCTTTAATTTCATCCGCATAACCATAGAAGTCACTGATCACAATGCCGTCCCCGCCGCCAAAGTTGGTGTCGAGGCTACCGTTGGCATTGAAACGAAACAGAGAAAAATCAGGACTACTGGTGCCGCTATAGACGTAACCGCCAAGCAGGATCTTTCCATCCGGCTGCATGATGAGGCTGGCAGCTCGCTCCGAGTTCACCGTATTATTCACGGTCACCTTGCCGCCGGTGCCAAAGCTGTTATCCAAGCTGCCGTCGGCGTTGTAACGCACCAGGACGGTATCCTGGGCGGTGCCTATTTGGGTAGAACCAGCGACCAGGATCTTATCATCCGATTGCACAACCAGCGCGAACGCTAGATCACTGGAACCACTGAACAGTTCTGCTGAGATAATGCCGCCGGTGCCGAAGGTAGAATCGAGGTTGCCGCCGGCATCGTAGCGCGCCAAGGTGAAATTATTATATATGCCGTTTTTTGAATAACCGCCCTGCACAATCTTGCCGTCGGACTGCATGCCAAGGGCATGCCCCTTATCATGGGCCCCAGTGATATCCGTAATCACGATACCATCGCCGACCGGAAAGGTCGGCGCATCGTTGGCGGCAAGTAATCCGTCAAAGGTTGGCACGTTGATGATTTGGGTTTCGATGGTTCCGGCGGAAACTTCCAGATCCCAGTCGCCGTCACGCGCCGCCGCGCAGGTGGCGTCAGACGAGGCCGCTACATCGGCCCCGGTGGCGGCGGCGATGGCACTCAACAAAGCTGTGCCTTCGCCCCCCGCACCGACATCGCAGCCGTAAAACAAAAGGTCACCGCCATCGGCCATGGCCTGACCGATGGTCGCCAGCAGTATGGCGTTATCGGCCATCGTGTCGACGGCAAGGCGGGTGCCGCCAATGAGAATTTCGCCGGGGTTGCCGTGGCTCAGCACATGGATCGCATCGATGCCGCTGCGTCC
>JAESUA010000411.1 GCA_016763255.1 Magnetovibrio sp.
CAAAAGAACGGCTTTTTTCAGCCATTGATTGACTTTCCAGTCGCCCACCGCAATGCGTTCGGCGACGCGGGCTTGACCGCTGTCGAGCAATTCTGTGGCCTGTTCGACGGCGTCACGGATGGCACCTTGGGTGTCCAGACCGACGTTGTCGCGGTCGTCCCAGGCGGCGTTGATGGTATTTTCAAGATCGGTGTAGCTCATGATCGCTCACTCTTTATAAATCACAAAAAAAATTGGGGTAGGTCCGCAAATCTCTATCCATAAGACTTGAAAGCTTCCGGAACATACGGTGTGAGAGAGACCCTGTCTAGGGTCGCAAGGCCTTATGATGAGGGGGGTATTAGAGGGCCTGCAGCCAGGCCAGAAGATCATCGGTTTCAAAATCCACGTGGTCGCCGGTGGGGGCCTCTTTGCTGACTTCACAATCGGTTATTGGGCGCACCCAAACGGTGGTCATGCCCAGGTTGGCCGCAGGCTCTAAGTTGCGGGCGATGTCTTCGACCATCACCGCGTTGGTGGGCTCGATGGCAAAACGTTTGATGAGGGTATCGTAAACTTGCGGTTCGGGCTTGGGCACATACGCGGCTTGGGTGATGTCGAACACAGCGTCAAAATGATCTGCGATGCCGAGACGCTCGAGGGTGCGCTCGGCATGGGCCAAGTCGGCATTGGTGAAAATCACCTTGCGCCCGTCCAGGCGCGCGAGCGCGGCGTCCAATTGCGGTGCTGGCGGGATGGCCGAAATGTCGATGTCGTGGACGTGGTCGAGATAGGGTTTAGGGTCCATCTGATGGTTGATCATCATGCCGCGCAAGGTGGTGCCGTATTGCCTGAAATAGCCTTTTTGCACCCGATGCGCCTCATCTTCATCGACATCAAGGAATTGGGCCAAATAGCCGCGCATGCGGGCATCGATCTGTTCAAACAGGCCGTGCACGCCGGAATAAAGTGTGTTGTCGAGGTCGAACACCCACGTCTGCGCCCGTAACAACTTGGCACCTTGTAAGTGTGATTTAGACTTTGATGAGGTTTGCTGGATCATGGTGGCTATTAAATGGCTCACGGGGGGTAAACGCAAGGGGTTAACGCTTGTTAATGTAGCCTTCGTAATCAGATATACATACTGGGGCGTTGCAGCACACTGTGATATCCTCATTAAAGTAACTGTTTGATTTAATTGGGGCGCAGTGCGTGCGTCGGGATTTTAATGTCACAATCGATCCAACAAGCTGCGCCACCGTCGGTTTCTCACGGCCAGGACCTGAAATCTGAGCGCGACCGCTTTGTCGCGCTGGCGTTTTGCTGGGCCGACTTCTTATTGGAAGTCGACATGGATGAGGTCATCGTCTTCGCCGGGGGGCCATGGCAGGCCATCACCGGGCTTTCCACCAACCAGATGAAGGGCAAAAAGCTCGCCGAGATCGTGCTCGAAGACGACATGGAGTTGATGCGCTCTCTGTTGGGTGTGGCGCGCCGCCAGGGGCGCATCGAAGACGTCGATATTCGCTTCAAGGGTCAGCGTTCGACTGGCTTGCCGTTTGGTTTTGCCGGATATTTTTTGGAAGATTTGGGAAACCACTATTTTCTCGCCATGCGCATTTCGCGCTCTCAAGGGGCGGGCTTGGTTGCGGGGGGGCATGCCAAGGCGACAAACAGCAATCTTTATGACGCATCCTCTTTCGCCGATGTTTTGGGCGGCAAGCTTAAATCCGCCAAGGGCGATGAAGACAACCAACTGACCCTGATCAACATGCCCGGCATGGCCGAGCTGAAGGAAAACCTGGACCCGAAACAAGCCGCAGAACTGGACAAAGTGTTGGGCACCTATTTACGCGCCAACTCGGTTGATGGCGACAGTGCGGCGGAATTGGATGAGGGCAAATTTGGTTCGGTTCACTCCGACGATTTGGATGTTAAATCGTTGGAAAATCAATTGGCAGGTGTGGCCAAGGATTTTGATCCGACCAACAAAGGGCTGGATATTGAAGCCGCGACCATGGCCGTGGATGCGCACAACATTTCCGAGGAAGACATGGCCAACGGCCTGTTGTACGCCATCAATCGGTTTAAGGATGAGGGCGGATCGGGAAAATTCAATATGCAGGAATTGACGTCCAACCTGTCCAGCTTGGTCAACGATGCGGCGCAGAAGGTCTCCAGCTTTAAGACCCGGGTGGCGGCGCGCGATTTTAATTTGGTCTATCACCCGATCATCGATGTGATGACCGGTGAGGTGCATCATTACGAGGCCCTAACGCGTTTTGAAGAAGGCGTTTCCCCCTTTGAAATCATCACCATGGCCGAAGAAACCGGGCTGATTCCAGAATTTGACCTGGCGGTGGTGGAAAAAGGCCTAGAATTTCTCAACACCATTCCGCGCAACAGGCCGATGTCCATCGCGGTGAACATTTCCGGCCAGTCGGTGGCGTCGGATTGGTATGTGGAACGGCTTCACAATTTGATGAATGAAAACAAATGGGCCGAAGGGCGGATGGTGTTTGAAATCACTGAATCTTCCAAGATGAAGGATTTGGAAAGCGCCAACAATTTCATTCAGCGCCTGCGCAAGAGCGGTTTCCCGGTGTGTTTGGATGACTTTGGGGCCGGTGCGGCAAGCTTTGGCTACCTGATGAGCCTCGAGGTGGACGTGGTCAAAATCGATGGCCCGGTGGTCAAGGATGCGCAAAAGGCACTGCGCGGCAAGGCGTTACTCGAAAGCATGGCGACCCTGTGCAAAAATCTCGGCATCGAAACCGTGGCGGAGATGATCGACGATCAGCACGGCCTTGATTTTGTGCGCAAATGTGGCATCGACTATGCCCAAGGCTACTTGTTTGGCAAACCCAACGCCGATACCAAGACCTTCAACATGGCCAAACACATTCATTTGTTCCCCAATCCGGCCTTTTCTTCGGGTAAGCCGTGGTCGGGATAAACCGCCTTTTACCTTGCAAATCATCACTAAAATCCGTATATACCCGGCACGTTGCACTTTCGTCTTATGTTCCATGCTGCCCGCGACCGCGGACCAACAAGTTACTTCCTGACACTGTGAGCGTTAGCAACGCGGGCCGCCAAGGTGGTTGCCCGCTATTACTCAATGTTTAAGGAATAACGATTATGGCAAGTGGTACCGTGAAGTGGTTTGATGCCACCAAGGGTTATGGCTTCATCGAACCTGATGATGGTTCCAAAGATGCATTCGTGCACATCACCGCGGTAGAGCGCGCTGGTCTGTCCGGTCTGCGTGATGGTCAGAAGGTCGAATTCGACCTGACTGAAGGCAAGAACGGCAAGATTGCAGCTGACAATTTGGTTGCTCTGGACTAGGTCCAGACGGGGCCCCATTGGCTTCGTTGGGCGCGGTCTCTGGCAGAGACCGCGCCCGCACCTTTTGGACCCCATAGAAGTAAAGCCCATTTAGGGAAACGAACGTACATGACGAATTTTAAAGGGCTTGGTTTGATCGAGCCCCTGATGCGCGCCATTGAGAAAGAGGGCTACGAAACCCCCACCCCAATTCAGGCGCAATCCATTCCGGCTCTGCTTGAAGGCCGCGATATTTTGGGCGTTGCCCAGACTGGCACCGGTAAGACCGCTGCTTTTGTGCTGCCGATGCTGCACCGTCTGGTCGAAGCCAACGCCAAACCCGCCCGCAAGATGCCGCGCGCGCTGATCTTGGCGCCGACGCGTGAACTTGCACTGCAAATTCATGAAAGCATTGTCAGCTATGCCCGCTATACCGAAATCCGTTCGGTGGTGGTGTTTGGCGGCGTGCCGCTATCCAGGCAGGTCAAGGCGCTCAACAGCGGTACCCACATCGTGGTGGCCACACCGGGGCGTTTGCTTGATTTGATGAACCAAGACAAGGTGCGCTTGAGCAAGGTTGAGATGTTTGTGCTCGACGAAGCCGATCGCATGCTCGACATGGGCTTTGTGCACGACGTGCGTAAAGTCTGCGCCGAGGTGCCTGATAATCGCCAAACCTTGCTGTTTTCGGCGACCATGCCCAGCTCGGTGCGGACCCTGGCCGATGGCTTGATGGACAACCCGGTGAAGGTTGAGGTAACCCCGCAATCGACCACCGCCGAACGCATTGCGCAACGTGTGTTGTTTGTGCCCAAGCAGAAAAAACGCTCCTTGCTGTCGACCGTGTTGAAAGACAAAGACATCAAGCGGGTGTTGGTCTTCACCCGCACCAAGCATTCCGCCGATCGCGTCGCTCGTCATTTGGAACAAGGCGGCATTCGCGCCGGTGCGATTCATGGCAACAAAACCCAAAACGCCCGTCAACGCGCCCTCAAAAGCTTCCGTGCCGGCGAATTGCGCGCCCTGGTGGCCACCGACATTGCGGCCCGTGGCATCGATGTGGACGGCGTGTCTCACGTCATCAACTTCGATCTGCCCAACGAGCCCGAAAGTTACGTTCACCGGATCGGGCGCACCGCGCGCGC
>JAESUA010000412.1 GCA_016763255.1 Magnetovibrio sp.
CCCCGCCACCACCTGTGCAAAAAGCCCAATCAGCGCCGGTCGCAAAAGCCCCGGCGCAAGTGATCATCGCGCCGTCATTTGACGTGGTGCGGGTGAACCCCGAAGGCAACGCGGTCATGGCTGGGCGCGCCCATCCCGGTAGCACCGTCGAAATCCTGGATGGTGAAAACATCTTTGGCAGCGTCGCAACAGACACCCGCGGCGAATGGGTCTATGTCCCTGAAAATCTACTGGAACCGGGTGAGCGACGCCTTGGTCTGCGTATGCTGCGTGATGGCCACGCCCCCGTTCTTTCCGATCATGTGGTGATCTTGGTGGTGCCACCACGCGGCGGCAGTTCTGATGGGGCCCTGGCATTGAAGGTCCGACGCGACGGCACCGGCCCCAGTGAAGTCCTACAAAAACCCGGTCCCCAAGACATCTTCGGCGTCGATTCCGTCGATTACGGCGGCGGCAACCTGACCATCAGCGGCCACGCCAAGCCTGAGCACACTGTGCAGCTCTATATCGACAACCGTTTCATCGGACGCTCAAACGCCGACCAAGCCGGACGCTGGTCGATTTCGCCGCAAGCCGACATTGCGCCAGGGACCTATACCCTGCGCGCCGACATGCTGGATGACAAAGCCCAGGTGATTGCCCGACGCGAACTGCCTTTCCAGCGTGCCGAACTGGCGGACACGCAAAACCTGGAACCCGGAAGTTTCATCGTGGTTCAGCCCGGCAACAGCCTGTGGCGCTTGGCCGAACGGACCTATGGCCAAGGGATGCGCTACCATATGATCTTCGAGGCCAATCAGGACTTGATTCGCAACGCTGATCTGATTTACCCCGGACAAGTGTTCCGCCTGCCGGGCCAATAAATCGCCGATCAATACAAGACTTAACGTTTCATCCTAGCGCCGCTACACTGCGCGTAGGTTTAAAGCCGGACCAATCCGGGCAACAGATTGAGGAATATGCATTCGTGAAGACCATTTTGGTTCCCATCAACAAAGCCGGTTGGCCGTTCATCGCGCTGTTTGGCGTGATCGCCATCGCTCTGGGTTATTATGCCGAGCCTTTGGGCTGGATTGGTGTTGTGCTGACACTGTGGTGTGCCTACTTCTTCCGTGACCCCGATCGTGTCACCCCAAGCCGTGCGGGTCTGGTCATCGCACCGGCCGATGGTCGCGTGTGTCTGGTGGATGAGGCCGTGCCCCCGGCCGAGCTGGAAATGGGCATTGAGCCCCGTCCGCGCGTGTGCATTTTCATGAACGTCTTCAACGTCCATGTGAACCGGGCACCGATGGACGGCACCATCGCCAAGATCGCTTATCGGCCCGGCAAGTTTTTCAATGCCGAACTCGACAAGGCGTCTGAGTTCAACGAACGCATGTCTTTGTCCATGGACACCGCATCAGGACATTCCATCGCCTTCGTGCAGATTGCAGGCCTTGTGGCACGGCGTATTCTTTGTCAGGTCAAAGAAGGCGATCAGATGCAAGCCGGTCAACGCTTCGGCCTGATCCGGTTTGGATCGCGCGTTGATGTGTATCTGCCCAAGGGTGGAAAATCCATGCTGTCGGTGGGTCAATTGACCACCGCCGGGGAAACGGTGGTTGCCGATTTGACCTCCGACGAAGCCCAACGCGACGGTGAGGTTCGCTGATGATTAAGGCCAGCCTGCCCAAACGCCCCAAACGTCCGCGCTTGTCGATCAACGTCATGATCCCCAATATGTTGACGCTGATGGCGCTGTGTTCGGGACTGACCGCAATCCGCTTCGCCTACGAAGGTCGTTGGGAGCACGCCACACTGGCGATCCTTGCCGCGGCAATTTTGGACACGCTGGACGGGCGCATCGCCCGTTTGATGAAAGGCACAACAAAATTTGGCGCCGAGCTTGATTCGCTCGCCGATATCCTCAGTTTTGGTGTCGCGCCACCGATGATGCTGTATTTCTGGTCGCTGCAAGATGTTGGCCGCTTTGGCTGGGTTATGGTTTTACTGTTCGCCGTCAGTTGTGCGTTGCGTTTGGCACGTTTCAACACCGCGGCAGAAGACCCCAACCCGCCCGCCTGGGCCTCGACCTTCTTTTCCGGTGTGCCCGCCCCGGCAGCCGCCGGCTTGGTCTTGCTACCGATGATCATTTCCTTCAATTTATTTGAAGACTTTGCACGGCGCCCCGAAGTGGTGTCGGCATTCATGATCGTGGTCTCGATCTTGATGGTCAGTTCGGTCCCCACCTATTCGTTTAAAAAGGTCAAACTGAGCCCTAAATTGGTGCTGCCGCTGATGGTCACTGTCGGTTTGGTGATCGCCAGCATGGTCAGCGCGCCCTGGGTGACCCTATCGGGTGTTTTGGTCGCATATATGATTTCCATCCCGTTCGCGGTGCGCAGTTATCGCAAAATTTGCCAGCGTACGGGTGGCCGTGGATCCGATGGTGAAACAGCTGATGATGACAACCTCAATGCCCAATAGCACATGCCCAATAGCACATGCCCAATAGCACATGCCCAATAGCACTTGAACGGCTAAATTTTCGCCAGCAAACCTTCAATCGTATCTTGGTAGTCATTGTCGCACTGCCATAACTCGACCACCTTGCGGGCTTCGCTGTTCACAATGCTGCGGTACATGTCCAAGATCGTATTGACCTCTTCACGTGTGGCTTTCGCACGCCCCGGCGCAACCCGGCGGCTTTTGCGAAATATTGTGGCGAAGTCGAGTTCCGACAGGTCAATGGCGCGGCACGCAATGGCGATGCCATGACCGCCCTTTTCAAACACGATCCGCCGGATGATGACGGTGTTGAGCTTGGTAAGATCCGCCAAAATTGCCAAAAACAATGGAATCTCACCATCGGATAAAGTTTGCACCAACATCACCGGGGTGATCATGCCCCGTTCACGCAAGCTTTTGATCAATTCTGATTCAGGTTCATCTCTCTCGTTCTGGCTTGCTTGATAGCCTTCCTGGGCGGCTTGTTCCAACAAACGGTCTACGGTGGCCGTATCGATATCATATCGATCCACAATATCGGTGCGCAACGCAGCGGATACCCACATAAACATTTTTTTAGCCAGGGTTTCACTGAGCTCGGAACGATGCAAAAGCGGTTCTTGAAAGGTGTCGACACGTTTGGATTGCTCGACCAGATAGCCCATCGTTGCTTGTGAAAGTGATGCACTGTCATTTTTCAGCAAACTTTTGATAACCCCAACATTTTCGGTCTCAACCAAGGCATCACAAACCCCCTCGCCAATACCTTCACGCAAGGTGATCGCAAGGTGATATTCCTCGGTCCGCAAATGGATGATCTCAATCAAGTCCTCATCGCGCAATACCTTGCTTTTGCTTAAGATCGGAAAGGCAACTTCGGCCTTATCGGCAGCCAGAGTCTTGGCAAGAGCCAAGGGTGTAGCCGGGTCTTTTGCTAATTTTTCACTGAGCTTTTGGCGAACGGAAACCTCAACCTCGCGCACAAGGTGCTGAATGATGTTGAACATGAGACTGCGTTCACGGTCACTCAGGGCCCCCCCGCGCTCATCAAAGAGGCTGTCGACGATATCGGCGAGCTCCGTTTTGCTTTTTGCTGACTTTTCACGCGCCAGCTCTAGCAAATGTTGTGCATCGAGCTTCATGCCCATTGATCATCGTCTCCTCATTTTGCCGTCTCGGCCCTAATATATCAACGTAACATCCGTTACAGATCAGCGCATCTAATGAATTTCATGGATTATTCAAATCAATATTGCACAACATAAACCAACACACTCATGTATACATTACAAACGTTACAACCTTCATGAATTATGAATTACATCTTTTAGTAGTGTCTATTTTGTGGTTTAAGGGTTCTCTGATGGATCCGATAGAATAGGTTTTTTAGTGGTCAACGACTATCAAAACCGCAAACCACGCAACTGGCCCTCATTTTCCGGTAATGCCGATGAACGGGCCTCAAATGCTTTATCGCGTCTGGAAGACATCTCACGCCTGGTCAGCGAAATCATCTGGGAAACCGATAAAGATGGCATTTTGACCTTTGTCTCCGAACGATCTTTCGAGGTTTTGAACTTGTTGCCTCAGCAGATGATTGGTTACAAGCTGTGTGACCTGGGCATATTTCGCGCCGCCAACGGCACCGCACAGGCCCCCGACTGGCAAAAACCGTTCCGCGATCATTTATTCACAATCAAACATCAAAACGGTGACATCAAAACCCTTTTGGTCAGTGGCCTGCCAAACTTCGACAAAGAGACATGGCAACTGGCCGGCGTTTACGGCACCGCCGAAGACATCACCCAGCGCCTCAAGGCAGAAAAATCGTTCCGCATGTTGTCCGAAATCATCGAACAAAACCCATCAATGGTGTTTGTCACGGACTTGGATGGAAAGATCGAATACGTCAACACCATGTTCAAAAAGATGACCGGCTATAACGATCATGAAATCATCGGACAAACGCCCCGCCTGTTGCAATCCGGACTGACCCCGCAATCTTTTTATGAAGACCTATGGAGCGCCGTCTTGGCGGGTGATAAGTGGCAGGGAGAAATTCAAAACAAACGCAATGACGGCAGCATTTTTTGGGCGCAACTGACCATCAACCCGGTGGCCTTACACGGCACTAAAATCAACCACTTCGTTGCCGTTCTTGAGGACATATCAGACCGCAAAGCAGCCGAAAAGAGGCTCACTCTCGCCAAGGAACAAGCCGAAATTGCCAGCCGCACGAAGTCGGAAATTCTGGCCAACACCAGTCACGAACTGCGCACCCCGTTGAACGCCATCATCGGATCTTCCAGTGCCATTAAGAGCGAAACATTTGGTCCCCTGGGCAACCCCGCATACAGCGATTACATCGATATCATCAAAGAAAGCGGCGAACATCTGCTGGCACTGATCAACGATATCCTCGATGTAGCCTCTTTGGAGGCATCGCAAGTTAAGCTTGTTCGCACCCATTTCAAGCTTGCACAGGTGTTACAATCATCGTTTCGATTGCTTGCACCGCGCGCCGATCATGCCCAGATTACGTTGTCCTATGACGGTATTGATGAGACTCTCATGTTGGATGCTGATGAAAGACGCATCAAACAGATTTTCCTCAATCTTTTGTCCAATGCCGTGAAGTTCACCCCGGATGGCGGTCAAGTCAATGTGGGCTGCAGCCATGAAAAATGCGGTGGTCTGACCATCTCCGTCTCCGACACCGGCATTGGCATGGATGAAGACGACATCATCAAAGCGATGTCACAATTTGGCCAAGTCGAAAGCGACCATACCCGCAAGTACCACGGCACCGGATTGGGCTTGCCGCTGACTCAAGGGCTTGTGGAACTTCACGACGGCAAGCTGGAAATCATCAGCATAAAGGGGTCTGGAACCTCCGTAGAAATCTTTCTACCCAAAACATGCATCGCACACAGTCCAAACAACTAAAAAACCCTTACAATCCTCATGCTAAAATTATGTTGCCCTCAAGGATCGCATTCGATGAAACTTGCGATAAGAGAGGGTGCCTCCTCAATTTCCGAAAAGCCTGTCCCCAATGGCGGCCAGATCAGTCTTTACTTTTTGCAGATTTTTCCCGAAAAAGCCGCCGCGCGCGCATCACAGGCGTTATCTCGCCAAGACGGAGTTCTCTCCTCCGGTCGCCTAAACCACCCGGTAAACCGACAAGAATAGAGTTTTGACATTTGTTTTGGAGCGACCCAATGATTTATTGGCTTGCTGGCATTGCACGGATGCTCACTGTAAATGCACTATATGCAAGCAGGCGGAGTTACCGAATAAGTGCCTTAAACATAAAATTTAATGCCAAAATTAATAAATGGTTTTTATCTGTAATTTCTATAAATTATCATATTTAGTATGTACAATCTTGTATTGCACTCAGGTCGATATAAGATTATCTAACACTTGAATGTCCCTTGCGACGAGCGCCGCTGCGAGTCACACCAATGATAATGATCCGAAATGAATGATTTAGCCCCCCCTACATCACCTTCAAAGAGGTCGATGACTTCTACGGCCGTTCGGTGGGTCCGCACCCAGATAAAGTTATTGATGGTGATCTTTGCAATCGCCGTGATGGTCTTGATCTTTGATCTCTCCATGCCGTTGGGTGTCGCAGGTGCTGTACCATACGTTATTTTGGTGATGGCCGGTTTCGGTCTGCGCAATCACTATTCAATATATGCTTTGGCCGTTCTGGCAACCGCCCTTACCATCGGCGGATATCTGGCTTCGCCCAGTGGGGGCGTCGAATGGATAGTGCTGACCAATCGCGGACTTGCGATATTCGCCATCTGGGTTACGGCCTTTCTAACGGTTTCGCACAAACTCATCGAACGTCGCAACCGCATCATGAGCCACGCGGTCGAACAAAGCGATGATTTGGTGTTCATCACAGATACCAACGGCATCATCAAATACATCAACAGCCAATTTACCAAAGTCACCGGATTTACAGCACAAGACGCCATCGGCAAGACACCTCGCATCATTAAATCTGATCATACCCCGCCAAAATTCTATGAAAAAATGTGGAGCGATATTCTTTGCGGCAAAACGTGGCGCGGTGAAATCCAAGACCGGACGAAGGACGGCAAACTATTTTGGGCATCGGCGCAGATCTCTCCGATCCACGACAAATATGGCAACATTACCCATTTCGTCGCCATGCACGAAGACATCACTTTGCGTAAAGAAGCCTTGGCGCAAATTCTTGAGGCCAAGGCCGAGGCCGATGTCGCAAATCGCACGAAATCTGAATTTATGGCCAATATGAGCCACGAATTACGCACCCCGCTGAATGCGATTATTGGCTTTTCCCATATGTTGGATAGCGATATATTTGGCAGCACGTTGCAAGACAAACAACGCGAATACGCTCATGACATTCAGGTATCCGGGGAACACCTTCTGGAACTGATCAACGACATCCTCGATGTTTCGGCCATCGAAGCCGACAGCCTGACCATTCACGAAGAAAGCGTTGATTTCAATAAGGTCGCATCTTCCGCTTTACGCATGATCAAGCCACGCGCCGAGAAGGGCCAGATAGATCTGATCAATGAAGTTGCCCTCACGCCCTTGCACCTGCGCGCCGACGAACGACGGCTCAAGCAAGTGTTGCTGAACTTGCTGTCAAACGCTGTCAAATTCACCCCAGCGGGTGGATGCGTGACATTAAGCAGCGAACGAGATGCCAATGGCGCATTGCTCATCCATGTTAGCGACACCGGCATCGGCATGAACGATGCAGAACTGACGAAGGCGCTCACGCAGTTTGGCCAAGTCGATAGTACACTGTCGCGCAAGCACGAAGGCGCGGGGCTGGGCCTGACCCTGGCCACCGGGCTGGCAGAGGTCCAAGGCGGTAAGCTGGTGCTCACCAGTGAAAAGGGCAAGGGCACCCGGGCGACCGTTACATTTCCGGCTCAACGTATTCTGCCGCCCAATTGACCGTTGTTATTCAGCCGCTTGGGTCTGCGTAGCACGTCGTGCATGCAGCCATTCAGAAACATTGGCCCGCACCATCAACAGCGATGGCGTCACGATCAAGGTCAAAATCGTGGCAAAACCCAGCCCATAAACGATTGAGATGGACAGCTGTACCCACATCATATTTGCCGGTGCGCCGATGATGATATCACGACCGATGAAATCAAGGCCGATGTTCATGGCCATGGGCAACAATCCCAACATGGTCGTCACCGTGGTCAGCAACACCGGTCGCAACCGTTGTGCACCGGTTAACATGATCGCTTCACGGGCATCGGATGTGGTCTGGCGCAGCCGGTCATAGGTATCGATCAAAACAATGTTGTTGTTGACCACAATGCCCGCCAAGGCAATCACACCAATCCCACCCATAACAATGCCGAACGGTTGCCCGGTGATCAACAAGCCGATGAACACCCCGATGGTCGACATCACCACCGCCGACAAGATCAGCAGCCCCGAATAAAAACTGTTGAACTGGGTCACCAAAATGATCGCGATCAAAAACAGCGCCACGCCAAAGGCCTTGACCAAGAATGACTGCGCCTGGGCCTGTTCTTCATCTTCACCCTTAAAACGGATGGTGATGCGCGGATCGATGTCAGCAGACGCAATCCAGGCCTGCACCCCTTTGACCATTTGATCGGCGAGCACACCTTCGGCCACGTCGGCCTTGACCATCACGATGCGTCGCGCATCGGTGCGACTGATGGTACCGGTCTTGGCACGCGGTACCATATTCACGAAATTGGAGATCGGCACCTGTCCGGCAGGTGTTTTCATGCGCATATTGCCCAGTTGCTCGAGATTTCGATATTCACGGGGGAAACGGGCGCGAATATCAATTTCATCATCGATGTCTTTGGGACGGTATTCACCCAATTTGATGCCCGACGTTGCCAACCGGATGGTGCTGCCGACACTGGAAATGCTGGCACCATATTTTGCCGCCTGGGCCCGGTCCACGTCGAACACCCAATCGATGCCGGGCAACGGCAAGCTGTCTTCGATATCTATAAAATTAGGGTTTTTATTCAATTCCTCGATGATGCGCAGTGCCGCTGGCTTCAACAATTCAGGATAGCGTGAAGAGATTTCGACCTGTATCGGCTTACCCACCGGTGGGCCGCCCTTTTGCGTGACCGAATTGATGATGATGCCGGCAATCGGTTGAGTGAGGGTTCGGATCTCTTCCAAAATTACACTGGCTTTACGGCGTTTGTCCCAATCGTCAAATTCCAACAAGACCGAACCAATGATGTCTTCTGCCCCCTCCCCCGTGGGATTGGAGCGGGTGCGCGCATAGACCGTTTCAATGCCCCGGACCCGCATGATTTGCGCTTCGACTTCACGCATCAAAGCATCACGTTCATAAATCGACAGATTGCCGCGCGCGCGCACTTGGATTTGCGCGGTGCTGGGTTCGGTTTCGGGAAAGAACTCGATGCCATTGCCGTACTTGCCATAAAACACCAATACCCCGATCAACACCGCAAAGGCCCCCGCCGTCACCCAACCGGGACGTTTCAGGGCACCTTGCAAGACATTGAGATAGGCTCGGGTAAACCTCCCGACATGTTCAAGGCCGCCTTCTTCGCCGCCTTTGAGCGCCTTCATTTCATCAGCATCAGCCGTGCCGGGACGGCCTATATAGGCCCCCAACGCCGGGATAAACACCAGTGCCATCAACAACGATGCCGACAACGTCGCGATCATCGTGATGGGCAAATATTTCATGAACTCGCCAACCACACCGGGCCAAAACAACAATGGTAAAAATGCCGCCAAGGTGGTCATGGTGGCGGCGATGATCGGCGCGGCCATGCGCTTTGCCGCTAGGGCGTAGGCTTTTTTACGGTGCAGACCCTCAGCCATTTTTCGATCCGCGTATTCGGTCACCACAATGGCACCATCGACCAACATGCCGACGGCCAAAACCAAGCCGAACAAAACCACCATGTTGATGGTCATGCCCATCAGATGAAGAACCAAAACACCGGTGAGGAAGGAGCCTGGAATGGACACCCCGACCAGAGCTGCGGTGCGCACGCCCAGCGCCGCCACGACAACGATCATCACCAACAACACCGCGCTGATGACCGAGTTTTCCAAGGTCGACAATCGATCAATAATTTGTGTCGATTTGTCCTGGGCGTAGGTGATGTCGACCGCACCGCGCAGCCCATCGGGCCACAGCAAACGTTCTTTTTCCACCAACTCACGGACCAGGGCGACCGTCTCAATGAGATTTTGACCGGCGCGTTTGGAGACTTCCAACGTCACCGCCCGCTCACCATTGATGCGCGCGAAACTTTTGGGGTCTTTGAATGCCCGACGCACGGACCCGATGTCACCCAGGCGCACCACGGCGTCACCTTCGACCGTCACCGGAATTTCCATGATTTCGGTGACATGACTTAAAAGTCCCGGCACCTTGACCGTAAAACTGCCACGGCCCGTATCTTGGGCACCCGCGGCGACCAACTTGTTGGAGTTTCTCACCGTAGCGATGGCGTCAGCTGGGCTCATGCCATAGCTTTCCACCTTCACCGGGTCGATGAGGATTTCCACCATCTCTTCTCGGGTGCCGGTCAACTCGGCCTTCAACACTGGGGCCAGGCCTTCGATTTCA
>JAESUA010000413.1 GCA_016763255.1 Magnetovibrio sp.
CCGCCGCCATCAAGAAGCCGCCGATGTTGGCAAAGCCCAGACCCAAGGTGCGATATTCGTAAGAACGCTGGGCAATTTCAGCCGATGGGAACTGCGCCATCAGCACGGAAATTTCCAGTGTTACGGTCCACAAACGAACCGCGTGTTCGAACGATGGCACATCGATCGACGCATCGGGCTTTTGGAAGGCGTGCAGGTTGAGTGAGGCCAAGTTGCACGCCGTGTCGTCCAAGAACATGTATTCCGAACATGGGTTGGAGGCGTTGATGCGGCCCGATTCAGGACAGGTGTGCCATTCGTTGATGGTGGTGTCGTATTGGATGCCGGGATCGGCGCAAGCCCAAGCGGCGTGGCCGATGTCTTCCCACAAATCGCGCGCCTTGATGCGTTTGTGCACGGTGCCATCGGTGCGGCGGATCAGTTCCCATTCACCGTCTTGCAGCACGCGTTCCAAGAAATCGTTGGTGATGCGCACGGTGTTGTTGGAGTTCTGACCGGCGACGGTCATATAGGCCTCAGAGTCCCAATCGGTATTGAATTGGGGGAATTCAATTTCGGTGTAACCCTGTTGGGCGAACTGGATCACCCGCTGGACATAGTTTTCCGAGATCAAAGCACGACGGGCCGCGATGATGGCTTTTTTCAAAGCCGCGTTTTCTTTGGGATCGAAGCGATTTTCATCGTCGCCATCGCTGCCGCCATGACAGGCCGCCATCACCGCATTCATGTGTTTAGCGATGGTCTTGGAACCGGTCACCAGGGCGGCGACTTTTTGTTCTTCGGTCACTTTCCAGCTGACGAATTTTTCGATATCGGGGTGATCCACATCGACCACGACCATTTTGGCCGCACGGCGCGTGGTGCCGCCGGATTTGATTGCGCCCGCGGCACGATCACCAATTTTCAAGAAGCTCATCAAGCCCGAAGACTTGCCGCCGCCCGAAAGGGGTTCGTCTTCAGCACGCAGGTTGGAGAAGTTGGAACCGGTGCCCGAACCATACTTAAACAGACGTGCTTCACGCACCCACAAATCCATGATGCCGCCATCGCCGACCAAATCGTCGCTGATGGATTGGATAAAGCAAGCGTGGGGCTGGGGATGTTCGTAAGACGACTTGGATTTCACCAATTTACCGGTGTTGAAGTCCACATAGTGATGGCCTTGGGCCGGACCATCAATGCCGTAGGCCCAATACAGGCCGGTGTTGAACCACTGGGGGGAGTTCGGGGCGGCCATCTGCTTGCACAGCATGTAGCGCATTTCGTCGTAGTAGGCCGAGGCGTCTTCTTCAGCGTCGAAATAGCCGCCTTTCCAGCCCCAATAGGCCCACGTGCCGGCCAAACGGTCAAAGACCTGCTTGGCGCTGGATTCTGTCGTGGTGCGCTTATCGGAATCGAATTTTTTCAAAGCCGCCTTATCGGGCTCACTGCGCCACAAGAACTCGGGCATGTCTTTTTCGCTGACCGTCTTCAACAGGGTCGGAACACCGGCCTTACGGAAGTATTTTTGTGCGATCACATCACAGGCCACTTGGGACCAAGAGGCCGGAACCTCCATGTCGTCCAATTGGAACACGATCGAACCATTTGGATTGCGGATTTCGCTCGATGCAGAACGAAATTCAATATTGTCGTAAGGCGATTGCCCTTGCTTGGTGAAATGACGCTGAATACGCATGTGACCCCAGACCCCAGGTGTTGTGGTTGATTCAAGTACGGTGTTGTGGAAAGGAGCAAAGGTTGCGCCCAATATCCTACCCAGATCGCACAACTTTGGCCGTTTTTGCGGCTCTCTGTCGGCAAATCCATGTTTATCACAACAGGATGTGTCGTCAGCGGTGGTGCGACACAATATGTAGCCCATGAGGGGTTAATGCTCAATGAATCTTCGTCGTTTGAGGCGCAAATAATTGTGCATAAATGTCTGATGATGTCTAAATGTTGTGGTCTTTCAGGGAGTTGTTCTGCGACTGTGAAGTGGTGCTTCAAATGGTGGGTTTGCAACTCATCCGTAACGCCTTGAAGGCGGGCGCAAGGCGCAGAACGCCTGGGAAAAGCTGTTGCGAAGGCCGTTTGGGGGCGCTCAGTAGCCGGAGTGCGGCTCCATTTCGGGCGTGAAACGACCCCTTGGGAATCGGATTTATACGATTTTTCTTATATATAATGTGCTGGTGCCACCGGGCGATGTGCTGGCCGATACACTGGACTGTTATGAGTGCTCATGCGATAAAAGTCTGGCTTGGGGATCACTTGATTCCCAGGCCCCGCTACAAGCCCCGTCATAATATTTAAGTGCATCCAAGTTTTGGAGATACGCAGTCCATGGATATCGGCAGCATCGGCACACACCTTCACACCCTATTATATGGTGAGCAGGTGGGGTCCGACGAATTCGGCAATAAGTACTATCGCAATCCCAAAAAACTCAATGGCCGTGAGCGCCGCTGGGTCATCTATAAAGGCAAAAAAGAAGCCTCTAAGATCCCGCCCGAGTGGCATGCCTGGATTCACCACACCACCGACGCGCCGTTGAGTGAAGCGGCCGCCCAGCCCGAAGAATGGTACGATAGTCACATCCCGAACCTAACCGGGACGCTGAATGCCTATCGTCCGCAGGGCAGTGATGAAAAAGGTGGCCGTCGCGCCACCACCAACGGTGATTATCAAGCCTGGACACCTGATAGCTGATACAAGCGCTGGAGTCTTAAGCGATGCAGAACAACGATACGCGCGACACTTGGGTTGGTGGGCTGGTGATTCTATGCCTGGCGGCGGTATTTGCCTTTTCGTATGGCGGCAAGCAGTTGAGTGCCAAGGCCAGCGTCGGCAGTTATCGCGTTACCGCGGTGTTTAGCCGTGTCGATGGCCTGTTCGAAGGCGACGAAGTGCGCTTGGGCGGTATTCGCATCGGAACCGTGGGCGCACAGCGCTTGGATGAATACTTTCGTGCGGTGGTGAACCTCAACCTCGACAACGCCATTGATGTGCCGATCGACAGCGCCGCCGCCATTCACACGGACGGTTTGTTCGGCTCAAAATTCGTGGTGTTGGAACCCGGCGTCGAGGAGCAATTCTTGCAAGCTGGTGATGACATTGAATTTACCCAAGGCGCGATGGTCGTGGGTGAATTGCTGAGCCTGATCATCGACGAGGGCAATGCGAGACTTGCCAATAGCGCCAAATCAGAAAAGCAGGGGAACTGAGCCATGGGCCGCAATGCGATTGAAACCGTGATGGGGGCCGCTGTTTTACTGGTCGCGGCTGTGTTCGTTTATTTCGCGATCAACACCGCTCAAATCAAAGCGGTCACCGGTTATGAGATCGACGCGCGCTTTTTTAAGGTTGGTGGTCTGGGTAAGGGGTCCGACGTGCGTATCAGCGGTATCAAGGTCGGCACCGTGGTCTCCAGTTCACTGGATCCGGTGACCTATGACGCCGTGGTGACCATGACGATCCGGCCCGACATTAAACTTGCCAGCGATACCGTCGCGACCATCGCATCGTCGGGGATGTTGGGGGACAAGTACGTGATGCTGGTGCCGGGACAAAGCGATACATTTCTCGCTGCCGGTGATTTGATCACCGATACCAAGGATTTTAAGTCTCTCGAGGATCAGGTGGGGGAAATCATTTTCCTCGCCACCGGCGGGGATGGAGACTCCCAGTAGTCCTATAAAGGCTCGCCCTCAACCTCGTGTATATCTCTATTGTACAAATGATGGTTGATTTTTACATCGGGCTTTCGTACATAGGGTTTCCCCAGGTTTGGCATGAAGAGACCAGCTAAATGATCAAAGCAAAACAGGTATGGAGCCCCGAAACCTATCTTCGGCACGGGGCTTTTGTCTCCCTCTTAGGTGAACCGGTTGTCCAGGTGCTTGCCCCCAAAGAGGGTGAGAAAATTCTCGACCTTGGCTGTGGCGAGGGCATCTTGACGGAAAAAATCATCGAGAGTGGCGCCGACGTTCTGGCCATGGACAACAGCGCCGACCAGATTGAAGCGGCGCAAAACCGCCACATGAAGGCGGTGTGCATGGACGCCCTGGAAATGAACTTCGAAAATGAATTCGATGCTGTCTTTTCCAACGCCGCCCTGCACTGGATGAGCCCCTTGTCCAAGGTGTTTGAAAACGTTTATCGCGCGCTGAAACCCGGCGGGCGTTTTGTGGCCGAGATGGGCGGTGCGGGCAACATCCAAAGCATTCGCATGGCCTTGTATAATGCCTTGATGCGGCGCGGCATTGATCCCGCACTTTATGATCCGTGGTCTTATTTGGGCGACAGTTCGGCCCGAATGATGTTGCAACGTATCGGCTTTGAAGTGCGCAGCTGCACCTTGATTCGTCGTCCAACCGATCTGCCCGGCGACATCGGGCCGTGGTTGGAAACGTTCGCCGGAAGCTTTATGCAAGCGGTGCCGGATGAACAGCACCCGGCACTGATTGACGAGCTCCGCGATACCCTGCAGCCGACCTTGTTCGATCCGAACAACAAGTGGGTCGCCGATTATGTGCGCTTGCGGTTCAAAGTGGTGAAGCCTGCATGATGAAAGCTCTGTGGATCGGGTTGACGTCTTTGGTGATGGCCCTGCCAGCCATGGCCGAGCCCTATGAGACCGCCGTTCTGCAAGGCTTAGACAAAGTCACCGCACGCGTTACCACGGTCGAAGCGAGTCTGGGCGAGTTGGTGCGCTTTGGTACCTTGGAAATCATCGTGCGCCATTGCGACAAACGCCCGCCGGAAGACCCCCCGGAAAGCACCGCGTTTTTGGATATCTGGGAAGTGCGCCCCGGTGAGGCCGCCGTGGACTTGTTTCGCGGCTGGATGTTTGCATCGAGCCCCGGCCTCAATGCCTTGGAACACCCGGTCTATGACATTTGGGTCAAGGACTGCGCGAATAAAATCTCCATTTCCGAGGACAGTTCATCATCTAAAGGCGTTTCGGGGAACTGAGCATCGACGCCAAGTGCGCGCTCCAACCGTTCTTGATAATCTCGACCGGATATTTCCTGACCGCCCATGGTGGCCAGGTGTTCGGTGATGAATTGGGTATCGAGCAGGGCGTAGCCGCCCAGCCTTAAGCGCGCCACCAGATGCACCAGCGCCACCTTGGATGCATTGGGGCGCAGCGAAAACATGCTTTCGCCCATGAACGCGCCCTTGAGGCTGATGCCGTATAGCCCGCCAACCAAATCATCGCCCTGCCAGCATTCGATGGAATGGGCTAAGCCCAATTCATGCATTTCAACGTAGGCCCGGATGATTTCATCATTGATCCAGGTGCCCATGGATCCGTCTTGACCGGGGCGTGGCGCGGCGCAGGCTTGAATGACAGCGCCAAAGGCCTTGTTGGCGGTGATTTGAAAATCATTGTGGCGCAAAACTTTGCGCAAGGATTTTGAGACGTGCAACCCATCCAATGGCATCACGCCGCGCAATTCCGGGTCGACCCAAAA
>JAESUA010000414.1 GCA_016763255.1 Magnetovibrio sp.
GTGTGGTGATCGGTGAAACCAGTTGCATCGGTGATGATGTAACGCTGTACCAACTCGTAACGCTTGGCGGCATTTCGCCCAGTGTCGATAGCCACAAGCAGGTGAACCAAAAACGTCACCCGACTTTGGAAGACGGTGTCATCGTTGGATCCGGTGCGCAAGTGCTGGGCCCGATCACGGTGGGTGCCGATGCCCGCATCGGTGCCAATGCTGTGGTGACCCATGATGTGCCGTCCGGTGTGACGGCGGTGGGAATTCCTGCACGGGTGGTGGTGCCGCGCGACAAAGCACATGCCAAGGACTTTGTGGCTTATGGCACGCCGTCCGATGGTTGCCCCGACCCGGTGCTGCGCACCATCGATAATCTGCGTGCCCAGGTGGCGACGCTGATGGAGCGCATTGACGTGTTGGAGCATGATCGCGAACCGATTGCGTTCGTTGAAGAGAAAAATAAAAAAGTGGTCAATCTGGGGGAGGATACCTAAGTCCGCCTTTCTCGGCTGCTTAGGACCACCAATTTTAGGAGAACTGACGTGAAGCTCAGCACCAAAGGACGTTATGCCGTGATGGCCATGGCTGACCTCGGAAAATTCGACCCCGGCAAGCCTGTGGCATTGGCCGATGTTGCCGAACGCCAAGAAATTTCACTGTCGTACCTTGAACAGCTGTTCGGTAAATTGCGCCGCGCCGGTTTGGTGAAAAGTGTGCGCGGTCCGGGCGGTGGTTATCTTTTGGCACGCGTTACCAGCGAAATTCGCATTTCCGATGTCATTGCGGCGGTCGATGAACCCATCAACGCGACCCGCTGCACCAACGCCGAAGGCTGTCATTCGGATAAGGCGCGGTGCTTGACCCATGATTTGTGGCAAGCGCTCAGTTATCAAATTCATCTGTATCTCAGTTCGGTGACTTTGGCCGATGTCTGTGCCCGCAAGGTTCTCGGCCCGCGTCCGGAATTGTTCGAAAATATGGTCGCGCAAATACCTACGGACATCATTGCCGCCGAATAATGTTTGATCTTATTGCTTAAGCTAAGGAAGGTTTTTGGAGCCATGAACCCATCGGTTTACATGGATCATAACGCAACCTCGCCCACCCGCTCCCAAGCGGTGGACGCGGTCATGCGCGCCATGCAAATCGGTGGCAACCCCTCATCGGTGCATGCCCAGGGGCGCAAAGCGCGCCGTTTGGTCGAAGATGCTCGTGAGCAGCTCCGCCAGGTGGTGAACGCACCGCAAAGTGCGCAGATCGTCTTTACCTCCTGCGGAACCGAGGCCAATACCTTGGCGCTGCAAGGATCAAACCGCGCCAAAGCCTTTGTCGCGGCAACCGAACACCCGTCCGTCATGCAGGCGCACGGGTGTATCGAATGCATACCGGTGGATGTCAACGGTTTGATCGATCCGTTCCGGCTGGAAGAAATGTTTGCTGGTGGCGGTGACGATGTGATCGTATCCGTCATGTTGGCCAACAATGAAACCGGCGTATTGCAACAGATCGAAGGCATCGTGAACATCGCCCATCGCTATGACGCACTGGTGCACTGTGATGCGGTCCAGGCGCTGGGCAAGATCGACGTTGATTTTGCCGCGCTGGGGATTGATTTGATGAGCCTGTCGGGCCACAAAATCGGCGGCCCCTTGGGCGTCGGTGCGCTGATCGCCACCAAGGACGTGAAGCTATCGCCGATCAACGCCGGTGGTGGCCAAGAAGGCGGCTTGCGTGGCGGTACCGAAAATGTACCGGGAATCGTGGGCTTTGGCGTTGCCGCCGAATTGGCTCGAGATGAGCTGGCAGACATGCAACGCATCAAGAAACTGCGTGATCGCCTAGAAGAGCGTATAATAGATGTTGCCCCGGATGCGGTCGTGATTGCGGCGTTGGCGCACCGTTTACCCAACACAACGTTTGTCGCTATGCCAGGTGTGGATGCCGATACTCAAATCATGGCCTTTGACTTGGCTGGGGTGTGCCTCAGTGCAGGTTCGGCTTGCGCCTCGGGCAAAACCAAGACCAGCCCGGTTTTAAGCGCCATGGGGGTGCCCGCGGATGTGGCAAAGTCGGCGGTTCGGGTGAGTTTGGGTCATTCCACCACCGAACAAGATATCGATTTCTTTATTTCCGCTTGGGTCGACCTTTACCAGCGCATGAGCGCGGCAAAGACGGCGGCTTAAGCAACAGATCAAATGACTAGAAAAAGAACAAGGTTGAAAAAATGACGGCCAAAGATTGGACCCAGAACAACCCCCTCTACCTGGATTACCAGGCCACCACACCGACCGATCCGCGTGTGGTCGAGGCGATGGCCCCGTACTGGAACGAAAAATTCGGTAACCCGCATTCGCGCAACCACCATTTTGGTTGGGAAGCCGAAGACGGTGTTGAAATCGCCCGCGCCCAAGTGGCCGACATCATCGGTGCGTCGCCTAAGGAAGTGATTTTCACTTCTGGCGCGACCGAGTCCAATAACCTCGCCATCAAGGGGGTGGCAAAGTTTTATGGCGATCAGCGCAACCATATCATCACCTGTGTTACCGAACATAAGTGCGTGCTGGAAAGCTGCCGTGCATTGCAGCAGGATGGCTTCGACGTCACCTATCTGCATGTCCAGGAAAATGGCCTGATCGATCTTGATGTTCTCAAAGCGGCGATGACCGAAAAAACCTTGTTGGTTTCGATCATGGCGGTGAACAATGAAATCGGTGTGATCCAACCGCTCAAGGAAATTGGCGAAATTTGTCGCGCCAATAAGACCTTCTTCCACACCGACGCCGCCCAGGCGGTGGGCAAAATTCCGCTGGATGTGGATGAAATGAAGATCGACATGATGTCGATTTCCGGTCACAAAATTTATGGCCCCATGGGCATTGGTGCCATGTACATCCGCCGCAAACCGCGTGTGCGTTTGGTGCCGCTGATCCATGGTGGCGGCCAGGAACGCAACATGCGTTCGGGCACCTTGCCGACCCCGTTGGTGGTGGGCCTGGGAAAAGCCTGCGAGCTGGCCCAAAAAGAAATGGCTGCCGAGGCCGAGCGCCTGCACGGCTATTCACAAAAAATGTACGAGGGGCTCAAGGAACGTATCCCGGAGATTTTCCTCAATGGTGATGAAGAAAGCCGCATCCCCGGCAACCTCAACATCTCATTTGCTTACGTCGAAGGCGAAGGCCTGATGATGGGCATTAAAGATTTGGCGGTTTCGTCCGGTTCGGCCTGCACATCCGCATCGTTGGAACCAAGCTACGTGCTACGCGCGCTGGGTGTCGAAGAAGAGTTGGCACACACTTCGCTACGTTTGGGCTTGGGTCGCTTCACCACAGAAGACGACATCGATTATGCGATTGAACGTATTTCCAAGGAAGTGAACCGTCTGCGCGAATTGAGCCCGCTGTGGGACATGGCGCAAGCCGGCATCGACATCAAGTCCATCAAATGGGCCGAGCACTGATCATCAATTAGGGCATCAACAGGTCCAAGTTGAAGAAGGACCGCAAGGAGAGAAGATATGTCATATTCTAAAGAACTGATCGACCATTACGAAAACCCTCGTAACGTCGGCTCAATGGAAGACAGCGACAGCACCGTCGGTAGCGGCTTGGTTGGCGCACCGGCCTGCGGCGACGTGATGAAGCTGCAAATCAAGGTGAGTGCCGAAGGCATCATCGAAGACGCCAAGTTCAAGACCTTTGGCTGTGGTTCGGCGATTGCGTCCAGCTCGCTGGTCACCGAATGGGTCAAGGGCAAGACCATCGAAGAAGCCGGTGAAATCAAAAACACCGACATCGCCGAAGAACTGGCTTTGCCGCCGGTGAAGATTCACTGCTCAATTCTGGCTGAGGATGCTATCAAAGCGGCCATCCAGGATTACAAAGGCAAAGTCGCCGACGCAGACAAAAAACAGGACGCTGCTGAGTAAATCTTTTTTGAGTGAGACTTCGAGGTAAAGACCGATGAATATGCCCGCACCAATCACCATAACCCCAGCTGCCGTCACCCAGGTGAAGGCTTTGTTGGACAGCCGCGACAAGCCTTCGGCTGGAATTCGCATTGGGGTGCGCACCAAGGGGTGTTCCGGGTTGTCCTATACCATCGAGTTTGCAGATGAAAAGAATGAATTTGATGAATCCATGGAAGTTGAAGGGGTCACCGTTTTGATTGATCCTAAGGCCACCATGTTCATCATCGGCACACAAATGGATTATGTTGTCGACAAGCTGGAAAGTGGCTTTGTCTTCACCAACCCCAATGAAAAGGGGCGCTGCGGTTGCGGTGAATCTTTTCACGTTTAGGGGCTCTCTCCTGCCTCTCACCTGTGACCGCCCTTCGGGGCGGTTACGTTTTGTGGTCCCGCTACATTTGATGGGTTCTAAATGAACGACGCCAGTTTACAAAAAACGAAAACGTCCCTGAAGGCGTGCTGGTCCTGCAAAGGCCCGATGCCTGCAACGGCGTTGTTCTGTTCAACGTGCGAAGCGGTGCAAGGCCCGGTGGCAGCGGACCATTTTGTGCGCTTGGGCATGGAACGGACCTTTGATGTTGATGTGCCAGCGTTGGATCGATTGTATTTTGATTTACAGCGCCAACTCCACCCTGATCGCTTTGCCACCAAGGCACCGAAGGAAAAGGCGCACTCTCAGCAACAAGCGACGGCGCTTAATGATGCTTATGAAACGCTGAAAGATCCGCTCAAACGGGCCGATTATCTGGTCCATCTCGAAGGCGTGGATGTTTTACCCGAAGGCTGCAATCTGGTCCAGGATCAATCGATCCTCATCGAAGCGATGGAGATGCGTGAAAAGCTGATGATGGCCGACACCATGGCCGCGCTCAACGACATTCAACGCGATACCAAGGTTGAAGTTGATGACGTGCTTAAGGCGCTGTCGTTGGCCTTTAAGGGCGACGATATCCAAGGCGCATGTCAGTTAACCACGCGCTTAAAATACCTCGATAAAATGATTGGTGAGGTGCGCCAAAGCCGCGCCCGCCTGATGGCCTAAAGCCAAAAACCTAAAACCTAGGGCGACCCCTTCATATGTCCACATTGCTGCAAATTCACGAACCCGGCAAATCTCCTGTTCCCCATCAAGGTGACGCGACCCTGGCCGTCGGTATCGATCTGGGCACCACCAATTCGGTGGTTGCGATCAGCACGGAAAACGATGTTGCGGTGCTCAAAGATGATGACGGCAAGGCCCTGGTGCCGTCGGTGGTGGCCTATGCCCCGGACGGGTCTGCCATCGTCGGTGAGATGGCCAAGCGCTTGCTGCTCAGCCGTCCCGACTCAGTGGTCAG
The DNA here is from genome assembly GCA_016763255.1 of Magnetovibrio sp. Taxonomy (GTDB): domain Bacteria; phylum Pseudomonadota; class Alphaproteobacteria; order Rhodospirillales; family Magnetovibrionaceae; genus Magnetovibrio. The sequence goes on from JAESUA010000414.1 coordinate 5,296, forward strand.
TTCGATCAAACGCTTGATGGGCCGTGGTGCCGAAGATGTGAAAAGTTTGGGTGGTCAGCTTCCGTTTGACATTGAGCCCCACCACGAAGGCGAAAGCCATTTGGTGCGCCTCAACATCGCCGGTCATACCCTGACACCGATCGAAATTTCCGCCGATATTTTGCGCGCCTTGCGTGACCGCGCCGAAGCCCACCTTGGTGCAAAAGTCGAAAAGGCGGTGATCACCGTTCCGGCTTATTTTGACGATGCCCAGCGCGTCGCCACCAAAGACGCCGCGCGTCTGGCGGGCCTGGACGTCTTGCGACTGGTCAATGAACCCACCGCGGCGGCCTTGGCCTATGGCCTGGATAAGGGCGCGGAAGGTTTGTTTGCGGTGTTTGATCTGGGCGGTGGCACCTTCGATGTATCCGTTTTACGCATGGAAAAGGGCGTATTTCAGGTGTTGGCCACCGGCGGTGATGCGGCGCTGGGCGGGGATGATTTTGACCACGCCATTGCCGATCACTTTCTCAAACAACGTCAAGCCGATAGGGGCGAAGTCACGCTCAGCGCCGCTGATGTTAAGATTGCCCTGATGACCGGGCGTTTGGCCAAGGAATGTTTAACCAGCGCAGACGACGGCGAGTGGATGCTGTCGATTGGTGACGAGCAGTCCAAACACACCCTGGACCGTGATACCTTCAACGGCCTGATCATGTCCGACGTGGACCGCACCATCAAGATTTGCCACGAAGTCCTCACCGAGGCAGGCTTTGATCCCCTGGACGTTAAGGGCGTGGTACTGGTCGGCGGATCGACCAGGGTTCCGTTGGTGCGCCAAAAGGTCGAAGACTTTTTCGGTGCCCCACCATTGTCCGACATTGATCCCGATCAGGTGGTCGCGGTGGGCGCCGCATTGCAGGCCGAAGCCTTGACCGTGGGTTCAGATACATTGTTGCTGGACGTCACGCCGCTGTCGCTGGGCCTGGAGACCATGGGCGGCTTGGTGGAAAAAGTTATTCCCCGCAACACCCCGATCCCGGTCGCCAAGGCCCAGGAATTCACCACCTTCAAAGATGGCCAAAGCGCCATGGTGATCCATGTGGTGCAGGGCGAGCGCGAAATGGTCGATCAAAACCGCTCGCTGGCACGCTTTAACTTGACCGGCATACCGCCCATGACGGCGGGTGCGGCGCACATTCGCGTGACCTTTCAGGTCGATGCCGATGGCATGTTGACGGTGTCGGCGGGCGAAGATACCTCCGGCATCGAAGCCAAGGTCGAAGTCAAACCATCCTATGGCCTGTCCGAAGAAGAAATGTCGAAAATGCTTTATGACAGCATGAAGCACGCCAAGGACGACATGGAACAGCGTTTTCTGGCCGAAGCCAAGGTCGAAGCCGAACGTGCCATGCTGGCGGTGCGTTCCGCATTGCAGGTCGATTGCTCCCTGCTCAGCGTGAGCGAGCGTGAAACCATCGGCGAGCAGATGGACAACGTCATCGATGCCATCAAGGGCACGGATCGCGATGTCATCAATCAGGCTGCCTCGGCTCTGGATAAAGCCACCCAGGCGTTTGCCGAAAAACGTATGGATAAGGGCATCCGCGATGCGCTGACCGGCGTCAGTATGGACCGCTTGGAAGAAAGCGTGGTCGACGGCGCCAAAGAAGGCGAAGACGCCTAAACCCTTGTCCCAAGCCGCATTGCACTGTAAACCAGTGGCAAATAGACTTTTTTATTTTCTAGGAGACGAAGACCCATGCCGAAAATGATTTTCATCGATGCGGACGGCAACCGCAAAGAAGTAGACGCCGCGGTGGGCCTTTCCGTCCTGGAAGTTGCGCACAAAAATGGTGTTGACCTGGAAGGGGCCTGCGAAGGGTCCTTGGCCTGTTCGACCTGCCATGTTGTGGTTGAAAACAAATGGTTCGAAAAACTGGCTGAAGCAAGCGAGGAAGAAGAGGACATGCTGGACTTGGCGTTCGGTTTGACCCACACCTCGCGTTTGGGTTGCCAAATCAAAATGTGTGATGAGCTTGACGGTCTGGAAGTAACCATTCCGGGCGGTACGCGCAACATGTTGCTGGATTAAGGTCCAAGCCGAACCTACATGATTGAGGGAGGCGGGGGACAGACCCAAGCCTCCCTTTTTCTATATTTTAGGAACCGTATATGCGCTGGACCGACATTTACGACATTGCCATCGAACTCGAAGACGCCCACCCAGATGTGGAGATCATGAAGATCCGCTTCACCGACTTGTGGACCTGGGTGCAGGCCTTGCCGGGGTTCGATGATGACCCGCAAAAATCCAGTGAGGGCATATTGGAATCGATCCAGATGGCATGGCTGGACGAACGGGACTAAGATTCAATCTGGCCGAATTTGAAAGGCTGCTTGCATGAGCGAAATTGCGTTGATCGACATGGTTGCGCTGGTGTGGTTTTTGGTGATGTGGAACGGTTATACGTTTTTCGCCGACCGGGTCAGACAGGACCGCCTGTCGTTACTGACGGTGATGAAAAAACACCGTGCCGGATGGATGCGGCAGATGCTGACCCGCGACAATCGCATTGTCGATGCCACCATCATAAATACCTTGATGCGCAGCGTGTCGCTGTTTTCAAGCACCACTTTGCTGATCTTGGCAGGTCTGTTGGCGATCTTGGGATCGCTCGATAAGGTACAGGCGTTGGTCCAGGACATCCCCTTTGTGATGCAAGCCTCCAAGGGCGCGTGGGAGATGAAAATCCTCACCTTGATCATGATTTTTGTGTACACATTTTTCAAATTCGCGTGGTCTTTGCGCCAGTTCAACTATTCAACCATTTTGTTGGGTGCAGCCCCGCGCCCTGAAGAAGCCGATTCTGATCGCGCCGAGGATTTTGCCAAGGGCATGGCCGAGGTGATCGCCCTGGCGGTCTCCAACTTTAACCGTGGCATGCGGGCATACTATTTCGCCCTGGCGGCGCTCAGCTGGTTTTTACATCCGGCGTTGTTTGCGATCTCGACCCTGTGGGTGGTGGCGGTGATTTATCGTCGCGAATTTCGCTCCCAGACCCTGGGCTTTCTTGTCGGCGTACCGGCAACCAAACATGATATGGACAGCGCATCATGAAACTTGATCTGCCGCAAAGCGCATATACCAAACCACCCGGGCAAACCCGCGTGGTGGTGGCCATGTCGGGCGGGGTGGATTCATCGGTCACCGCCGCCCTGCTTAAAGAAGCCGGGTTCGATGTCATCGGCATCACCTTGCAGTTGTACGATCACGGTGTGGCGATTGACAAACCCGGCACCTGTTGCGCCGGGCGCGACATCAAAGACGCCCGCCGGGTGGCCGAACACATTGGCATTCCCCATTACGTGCTGGATTTTGAGGAACGCTTCAAAAAAGAGGTCATGGAGATCTTCGCCGACACATACCTTAAGGGTGAAACGCCGATCCCGTGCGTGCATTGCAACGATACCATCAAGTTCAAAGACCTTCTGGATAAGGCCATTGATTTGGGCGCGGTGGCGCTGGTCACCGGCCATTACGTGCGCCGTCTCGACGGCCCGCATGGATCTGAGCTGCACCGTGGCCAGGACCATGGCCGCGACCAAAGTTATTTTTTATTCTCGACCCCGCAAAGCGCGCTCGACATGTTGTGGTTCCCCTTGGGCGCGTGCACCAAGGACGAAGCGCGCGCCGAAGCGATGCGTTTGGGATTGGACATCGCCCAAAAACCCGACAGCCAAGACATCTGTTTTGTGCCCCAAGGCAAGTATCTTGATGTGGTCGAAAAACTCCGTCCCGGCGCACTCGATCCCGGCGATGTGGTGGACATGGATGGTAACCTCATGGGCCGTCACGATGGGGTGATCAAATTCACCGTCGGCCAGCGCCGCGGGCTGGGGATATCGGCCCCGGAACCGATTTATGTGATCGAAGTCGACGCCAAAAACAACCGCGTGGTGGTGGGCTGCAAAGCCGACCTCCTCAAACGCGCCTTAACCATCCGCAACGTCAACTGGATCGGCGATACCCCGGCCATGCCGGCGGATGGTTTCGAGTGCACCGTCAAACTACGCTCCACCAGCCCCAGCGTCGCGGTGCACGTCACCCCCATGCAAGA
>JAESUA010000415.1 GCA_016763255.1 Magnetovibrio sp.
GCACAAGCAGTCAATGCTGATGCCATCAGTTATTTAAGCATTATCCGCACCGAAGACAATATGATCGAACGGCGTGTTGCTGTGCCCGGCTCCGTACACCACACGTTGATTACCCCGGATGACAAGTTTGCCATCGCCACCCACCCAGGTAATGGCGGCGTGAGCATTGTCGATCTTGTCACATATGACGTTAAGTTGGTGCGCACCGGCCCGGTTCCCAACTTCGCCGTTGCCGCCCCTGATGGGGGGGCCGTGTATGTCAGCAATGCGGGCAACAATACCATCAGCATGCTTGATACCAAACGCTGGATCGTGCGCTGGAACATCGAGGTTGGTGATGGTCCCGAACACATGGTGCTTTCGGCAGATGGCTATTATTTGTTCGTCAATAACACCGGTGATGGAACCGTATCGATGGTTTCTCTGCCGCAGGGCACAGTAGAAAAGACCTTTTCGATTGGCGGCTATCTTCACGGCATTGACTTGTCTGAAGACGGAAAGACTTTGTTTGTGGCCGGACGAGACACCAACAAAATCAGCGCAATCGACCTTAAAAGTGGTGCTATTAAAAACCAATCATTGTCCCCCGCACCCTACCATTTGGCCACCATCAAGGGCACCGGAAAGCTTTATATCTCCAGTGCAGATGATGACAAAATTTGGGTTGTTGATCAAAAGAGTCTGAAGACCCTGACTGAAATAGCCGTACCCGAACGGGCGCATCAAATGGTGGTTTTCCAATAATAAATCCATCACGAATTTAACGTGCCTCAATTTTGAATTTGAGCGTGAAGCGAAGCAACCATAGGAGCTAAAAAAGATGACCAAAAAAATCACAACGATCCTGGCAGCAATTGCCATCGGCGGACTTTATGCCGGGGGTGCATTGGCCGGAGCAGGTCATGATGCGGCCAAAGAGACGGTTGTCAAAGAAATACGCGGCATGGCTCAAGACATGAAAAGTTCTGGCGCGAATGCACATAGCGAAGCTTTTTCGTTTGGCCAAGCCGGCGATGCTGCAAAAGTGAACAGAACCATCGATATTGAGATGATGGACAATACCTTTAACTTCAGCACCCTCGACATTAAACCTGGCGAGGTTATTCGTTTTAACGTGAAAAACATGGGTGAGGTTGTGCATGAATTCAACATCGCCGAGGCATCCATGCATGGTGAGCACCAAAATGCGATGATGAAGATGATGGAAAGCGGTGCGATGGAAGTAGACCGCATTAACGTCAAGGCGATGTCGAGTGGTGAAGCAGCACACGATGATCCCAACAGCGTGCTGGTTGAACCGGGCAAAACGGCGGAACTCATCTGGCAGTTTAAGAAGGCCGCAAATATCGAATTTGCCTGTAATGTTCCGGGCCATTATGAGGACGGCATGAAGGGTGAGATCCTGTATAAAAGTAATTGAGTACAGGGTGTGAACGCATCGTGAATAAGCCGGGCCCTGCAATGGGGCCCGGCTTTGTTCGTGGTGCATATTTTTTATGAATATGGTGTCCGGCAACACCATATTTATCGCATCAAAAGGTATTTTTGGAGGAGGCAAATCAGACCTGTGTGGGGTGCTTAAGAACATACACCTTAAAAAGGATGACACCCTCATGGTCAAGATATTCGCAATCGCTGCCATTGCCCTGGCTGTTTCGCCCGCCCAAGCCGATGACGGTCGCGTTGTCGGCATAGCTATTCAAAAGGCGGCCGCAGTTTCCCCCTCAAACGTTTTTGTCCCCGGTCACGATATCAAAGCGTGGACCAATTTGACGTTCGCAAAACTTGGTGACCACAAACGCCAAAAAATGCTGAACAACATTATGCGCGCCCGCGCCAGCCGTGGTTGGGTCGTGTTGGAAACCAATGCTGAACGCTATGCCCGCATGCTTCACAATGTTCGTGTGCAACGGGGCTGGTACTCGACGCCTCAAAAAATTAAGCGTGCCGCGTATTGGGATATGGTAATGCGAATCGCCGCCAAAGGCCCCCATGGCATCGACGAATGAGCCTCATCATAAGCTGCTGTAATGGATTTCACCCAAAAGGTGTAACAAAATGTGGCATTCGGACCAGCTGTCAGCACTTGTTACCTTTTTGGCTTTTACAGACACACTCCAGACACCTCCATATCGTTTAATAGACTGGTTATAAAGATGCAGTTATTTGACAACATAACGAATAGGAGGATGCCATGTGGAACGGAAGTTACAACTCTCACATGATGGGTTTTGGTGATGGTGGATGGTGGCTGCCGATGGGCTTGCACGGACTGTTTGTTTTGCTGATTGTCGGCTTGATTATTTATGGCGTGGTCTTGGCGGTGCGCAGTTTTTCCTACGCTGGTCCCGGTGCCCATGCCCTACCCAGCAACCCTGCGCTGGATGCCTTGGGGGCGCGTTACGCCGCTGGTGAAATTGAACGCGAAGAATACATCGCTAAAAAACGCGATCTTCAAGACTAAGACTTAGCGCACTACGACCATATCAAAATAGGGGACGTTCGATCATGAAAAAGCCAATTGTTTTCGCCGGGGGGCTGGGTGTAGCACTCATCATTGGGTCGGTCCTCTATATGACGGTCGAAACCAAACAGGCCCAGGCCACGGTGGATCAATTGGACCCTCAAGTGATTGCCACCGGTCAGCTTGTTTATGGTCAATATTGTGCCAGCTGCCATGGTAAAGACCTTAAGGGTCAGCCCGATTGGCAGGTCAAAAAAACCGACGGAACCTTGCCGGCTCCGCCCCACGATAAGGACGGTCACACCTGGCACCATGATGATGGGGTGTTGTTCAACTACACCAAGGGCGGCGGAGCATCCTTGGGTATCGATAATTTCAAAAGTGGTATGCCACCCTTTGAGGGCATGATTGATGATGAAAAAATCTGGTCGGTTCTGGCTTACATCAAAAGCACTTGGCCACAAAAAAACCGTGCCCGCCAAAACCTAGCCACCCAGCAAACCCAAAATTAAAGCAATGGCGGCCTCCTTAAAAAAGGCAGGCCGCCATTGTTTGTGTGGGGTGCTGCTAAGCTGTAAAGTCTAGCTCGCCTTGCGCACCGTAAAACGCAAAGTTTTTCCCTCTTCGCTCAGTTCCAAAAGCTCATGGCCCTTGCGCTGGCACCAGGATGAAATGTCATCCCGGGTGCCCGGATCGGTGGCGATCACTTCAAGAATGCTGCCGGGATCCATTTTGCGGATCGCTTGGTTCATTTCCACCATCGGCATCGGACAGCATTTGCCGCTGGTGTCGAGGGTTTGGTCTGGTTGCCAATTGCTCATTTTTGATTTCCTCGCCTAGAAGTATTGACAATGATCGGCCTTGGAGGCTTTTTCATTGAGGAACCACGATGCGCCGATGATGCCTTCGGCCTCATTGATGAGGTTGTCTTCATTGACGCCAAAGATGCTTGCGGCCAGGCTGCAGGCGTAAAAATTGACGCACTCGGTCGATTTTAAGGCTTTCAGGATATCCATGATTTCCGTCGGCAGCCCCGCCTTGGCGACGCCTTCGCGCACCATCGCCTCATCCTTGGCATGTTCGCCGTGGATATGCATCGCGGCCGCACCGTCTTCGGTCAGCGCGCGCACCGCCCAGTTGACGAACAAAATATCGACGACGGTGCCTTCGGCCGCCTGCAGATAGGCAAAGGCGAGGGGGGTGAGAATCTTATCGTAACTGTCGTCACGTATGATGATGGCCATGCTGTCCATAGTTACCTCCGGTATAGTGTTTTAATAGAACGAACGTTCGTTCTAGTGTGGTCTCAAAAAAATGCAGTGCTTATGTGGCGACCCCACGCCAAGCGCAGGCCCAAACGTCATGCAGGCACTTGCCCAAGGGTTTGTCGACTATGCCATCCAGTTTTAGGTGAATGAGTCGCACCGCACCGCCGTAAAGGCAGGCCGCACAAACCAACGGGTCCATAATGCGGATTTCGCCATTTTTCATGCCTTGCATGGTGAAGTTGCGCATGCGCTCAAACGGTAGTGATGAGCACATGGGTTTTTCATCGGGCAAAAACTCACGGTGCTTGGCGTAAAGCATAAAAGACATCAGTTCAGGTTGGCGTTCGGTCATCTCAAAAAGCATCTCGATGACCGCGCGGCAGCGATCATGGGCGCTGTGATGGCGGGCTTCGATCTGGTCAATTTGACCGTGAAGGTTTTCGACGAGTGAAACATACATCGCCTGCGCGATGCCCTGTTTGTCTTTAAAATGATGGTAGATCGAACCGATGCTGACGCCCGATTCGCGGCTGATATCGTGCACCGACGTGTTGAAAAATCCTTTGTTTGAAAAAAGGATAAGCGCGGAGTGCAGGACTCGTTCATCGGCAGGTTTTTTAACGCTGTTGATCTTCATCTACTCAAACTAGAATGAACGTTCATTCTATTCAAGGAATATTTGCATCTCGCACCGCCATTTTGGCGTAAAGGACCAGTTGCGCGACGGCGGCGAGCAGCGCTATCAGAAAGACCAGGTGCAAGGATATGCTGTCTGCAATGGCTGCACCCACCAGCGGTAAAAGTGCTGCGGGTGAAGCCAGGGCGTTAAAGTAAGCCGAATAGGCGGGACGCTTGTCATCGGGGGATACTTCCATCAAATAGCCCAGGTAAGCAATGGTCATGCCGTTGCTTAACGCACCCATGGCGACAAACAGCAAGGAATATAGGGGCATGATCCATGGTGATGCGGGGCTGGTTGTGGCCAGGATTAGCATCGCCGCCAAAGGGACGGTCAGGCGCAAGATGCCGACGGCTTGCAACAAACGCAACTTGCCCAAGTGATCGCCGATGCGGCCCCATATCGGGTTACACAAAAGTGCACCTGCGGTCTGTGCGCCCAATAAGATCGCCACATCGGCGGTGGGCAAGCCAAGACCGCTGGCCGCAATCACATAAAACGGTAAGGCCATCAAGGTCGCACCGCTGAGCCATTGGCTATAAAGAAACAGACGAAAGCGGGCATCGGAGTGCAACACCTGCCAGCCGTCTTTAAGAAATTGACCAAACCCGTTGCGTTGGGCGGGGGACGGTGTTGCGGTCGGTGGTTCCCCGGCGCAAACGAAGCTCAGCGTCGACACCACCATCAAAGCCGCGGCCAAGGCGAAGATCAGCGCGTAAGCATCCAGCAATGGGCTATTTTGCAGCGCGTAGCGCGCAAATGCGGCGATCAGCAATGCCAAAATGGAGCCGCCGAAAAAACGCCATGCCAGCATGCGGCTGCGTAACTCGGATGTGATGGAGCGTCCGACGATGTCGTTGTAGGGCACCGCGACCACGCCACTGACAAACGCGTACAGCGTCCACAAAATCATGAATGCGGCCCCAACCCAGGCTGATGCCACGGCCCCGGCGTTGGCCAAAAGCAATGCAATGGCGAGGATGCAAAGGGCGCGACCGCATGCGCCAAATATATAATAGGGCATGCGCCTCGATGATTTTTGCGCCAAGAACCCGACCATCAGCTGCGGCAACAACCAGCCCAGGCGCAACACCGTGCTGGCCGCTCCAACAGCGTAAACGCTGCCAGTGAGGTGGTAGACCAAAGTTGCAACGATGGTTGCTGAATCCACGGCGGTTGAACCGGCCTGAAAGGTGGCTCCCGCACCGGCTATTTTCCAAAAAGCCGAGCGCTGAGGACGATCAAAGGCGATGGCGGAGGGTTCAGGCCGTGTCATGGTCCTTTGCTCCTGCCAGGGTGCGAATGTGGCTGCGGATGTCGACACCGCTGCGCCACAAAAACACCAGTCCGACGCCGACCATTAAAATGATGGTGAAGGTGTAGTTGAGCAAGATCATCGCCAGTGCCGGTTCACTGGCCACGCCCAGTTGATCCAAGGCAAAGCCTGCGCCCAGCAAAAAACCACCGGGCACCCGAATGAAACGCCCGATGACCATGGCAAATCCGGCAAAAACCATCAAAAATACATAATCCATAGGGTCAAGGACCACGCCCACCGCCAAACCCGCCCACAAAAAATGGCTGGCCGCGACGGCCTTCATCAAGATTGCCGCGCCGATCACGCCGCCTTGGCGCGAACGGCTGTGGGGCCAGATGATGCCGGTGCGGATGGACTCGCGCAGGTTGTCCAAATGTCCTTTGGCTTTGGCGCTGAGCCAATCGATGGCCCGGCTGAGCCAAACCTCATCGCGGCTGAGCGGTGTGCGGCCGTGAAACATCACCCATAAAAGCGCCGAGAAGATGATGAAGTTGACCACACCGGCGACGGCGATTGCGGTGCGCACGTCGCCTTCGATGTGGGGAATCCATCCACCAAACGCGACCAGTGCCGCGATCAAGGCAAAAACAACGCCGTCGATGAAACGTTCAATTGCCGAGGTGGTCAGCACGCTGGCCATGCGTAAATTTTCCAGCCGGGCAATCAAATATGCGCGCACCAATGGGCTGATGCCCAGCGGCACCAAGATCGCTGCGCCATATCCGGCGAAGATTGCGCCGCACAGCCTAAAACTTGAAATCGGCTTGAGGTCATAAAGGATTTGCCGCCACTTCCAGCCGCGCAGGTACTGTTCAAGCAAGATGGTGAAGGCCAGCAGGGACAGCCAAAACGGATTGGCGTGTTTCAGCGCCGCCCCAAATGAGCCCACATCAAGATCGCGATAAATCCAGAACAAAACGGCAATCATGGCCGCCGTTCCAACAATCGGAATACCCCATTTTATGAGTTGACGCATAGATCCTCTCAGACGTTGGTCATGGCTAATACGATAACGCTTCGAGTTGGTTGAGAGTCAAGGGCGCTCAATCACCCGGCACAGCACGACAACTTTCTGACATCCTTGTCAAACGTCTGTGCCGCCAGCTTGAGCCCTTCGACGGTGGTGAGATAGGGGAAGATGGTGTCGGCCAAATCACTCACCGTAAGGCCGTGTTTGATGGCCATGACCGCGGTTTGGATGCTGTCGCAACCTTCGGGGTCGAGGATTTGAGCGCCGAGAATTTTATTGGTTTGGCGATCCGCAACCAATTTAATCAAGCCCCGCGTATCGCGTGCCGCAAGGGCGCGCGGGACATGTTCCAAACCAAGCACCGAGGTCTTTACATCAAAGCCTTGGGCTTTGGCCGAGGCTTCTGATAGGCCGACACCGGCGACTTGGGGATCGGTGAAGACGACCCACGGCATGGCGGAGTTGTCGTATACCAAGTCATCACCGTTGATGGCGTTCTTAGAGGCAAGTTTCGCCCCGTAGGCCGCCATATAGACAAATTGGTCGGTGCCGGTGACGTCACCCGCCGCGTACACGCCGGGGCGGGTGGATCGCATGCGGTCATCCACCTTGATGCCGCCATTAGGCAAAAGCTCAACGCCAAATTGTTCCAACGCCATGCCCGCTGTATTGGGCTTGCGACCTGTGGTGACGAGAACGTGTTGTGCCGTTATGGTTACATCGTGACCATCTTTGGTGATGTCGAGGGCAATGCCATGATCGGTTCTGGTGATGCGTTTGTAAGCAAGATCGTCGTACACATCGACCCCTTCGTCACGCAGATAACCTGTGAGGGCGGTGCTGATTTCGGGCTCAGCCTCGGGCAACAGCCGGGAGCGGCAAACCAAGGTGACTTTGACCCCACAGCGGCCAAACATCTGCGCCAACTCACACCCGATGTAGCCGCCACCGATCACCAGTAAAGATTTGGGCAGCGTTTTAAGATCCAGGGCTTCGGTGCTGGTCAAATATTCGACCTCATCAATGCCCTCGATGCTGGGGGCCATCGCAGAGGTGCCGGTGGCGACGATGATTTTGTTGGCCTTAATCAAATTGCCGTTGACCTGAATGCCGCCCTCAGCCAGTTGTGCCGCGCCTTCGATGTAGGCAATATTGTCGTAGGCGGGTAAAATATCACTGTATTTGGCTTGGCGTAAGGCGTTGACCAGTTGATCTTTTTGATCACTTAGGGCTTGCCAATTTTCGATGCGGGCTTCGGCCTTGATGCCGGAAAATCGCGCCGCGACCTTGGTGTGGTGCAACGCTTCGGCGGCGCGGATCATGGTCTTAGATGGCACACAGCCAACATTAACGCAGGTGCCGCCGATGGTGCCGTGTCCGATCAGCGCCACCTGGGCACCGTCTTCGGCGGCGGTGATAGCGGCCGAAAATCCTGCCGA
>JAESUA010000416.1 GCA_016763255.1 Magnetovibrio sp.
GCCATCAACTTAACCGCTTCTTTAATCGCCGCTATGTCGCCCTTAACCTGTGGATTGTAGCTCTTGTGCTTGGCCTTGGTCGGCCCAGCGTAGACGCCCATATCCATCAAGATGTCTTTGGGCAGATCGATCACCACCGGGCCGGGACGACCGGACTGGGCGACATAAAAAGCTTCGTGCATGATGCGTGGAAGATCTTTGATGTCTTTGACCAAATAATTGTGCTTGGTGCACGGCCTGGTGATGCCGGTGGTATCGGCTTCTTGGAACACGTCGTTGCCGATCAAGTGCGTCGGCACCTGACCACACAGACACACCAGCGGAATGGAATCCAGCATCGCATCCAACAAGCCGGTCACCGCATTGGTCGCACCGGGACCCGATGTCACCAGCACGCAACCCACCTTGCCGGTGGAACGCGCATAACCTTCGGCCGCGTGCACGGCCCCGCCTTCCTGGCGCACCAGAACGTGGCGTAGCTTGTTTTGCTTGTAAATCTCGTCGTAAATCGGGAGTACAGCACCGCCGGGATAGCCAAATACAACATCAACACCCTGGTCTTGCAGGGCTTTGATCACAATTGCGGAACCATTCATCTCGACGTTTGCCATGATATCCTCTTTGGCCTTTTTGAGAGGTTTTTCGAAACCCTCAGACGGCTTTAGTCCTTCACCATTTAACTTCATAAGGGTGTGTTCACAATCGCGTGAAAGTCACAGCCCTAACGCAGATGGGCCGCCCATCGGGTTATCCCCTAGGGCGGGCCCAGCCGCAAGAGAAGGGAAACTAGACGTTCATGCCCGTTCGGTCAACCAAAACTGCTGAACAAATGAAAAGATTTCCTGACGAAAACTTTGCGAATATTGCGCCGTTAAGACATGGGCATCAGGCAGTTGTGAGCGCACCCACGTCAACTGGCGCTTGGCATAGTTGCGAGAGACCTGCTGGGCCTTGGCCACCGCATCATCCAAGCTCATATCGCCGTTCAGATGGGCGATCAATTCCGACACCCCCAAAGCCTTCATCAACGGCAGCGCAGGGTCGAGATCAAGCGACATCAAATCGCGCACTTCAGCCAATGCACCGCCTTCCACCATGCGAGAAAAACGTGCGTCGATAGCGGCGTAAAGCAACTCACGCGGCGGTACCAGGGCGATGTGGGCGAAGTTGACACCCGGCAACGGCTGTATGCGCGGTTCGTTCTGCCATGCCGAAAACGCCCGTCCGGTGGCGCTGGAGACCTCCCAGGCCCGGATCAGGCGTTGGGTATCGCCCGCAGGCAAGCGTTGCGCACTTTCGGGGTCAAGCTTGGCCACCTCCGCCTTAAAGGCATCGGCCCCCAATGTTTTATGCAAGGCGGTGGCTTGATCGCGATATTTTGCATCGATATCGGGAATTGGCGACAACCCTTCGACCAGACTTTTGAGATACATACCGGTGCCGCCAACCAACACCGGCAGTTGCCCGGTATCGAAGCACGTTTTGATTTCACCCACCGCCAATTCGGTCCAGTGCCCCGCGGAACACGATTCGGCCCCCGAAAGCACCCCGAACAGCCTGTGTGGCACGCGTTTTTCATCGGCGACGGACGGTCGCGCCGTCACCTCGCGTAATTCCTTGTAGACCTGCATGGAATCAGCGTTTATCACGGTGCCAGAATACTGCTCGGCGACATCCATCGCCATGGCCGACTTGCCACTGGCGGTTGGTCCGGCGATGATAAGGACCGAGCGCCGCCCTTGTTCCCTCGATTTGGTGTCATGTAGCAACATGGACAACGTACTCACCCTGATTTCAAATCCCGCGAACGGCGCTTTGACGCCTTCGCAGGTCGAACGTGCGCGCACCGCGCTGGACCAATTGGGGGCCCAGACCACTGCGCCAGACTGGCTATCGCCAAACGAAGCCGTCGATATCGAGTTCGACAAGCTGGCGTTAAAGGACGCACAAACTGCAGTCATACAAGCGCTGAACGATGCCCCCATTGATGTGATCGCGCAAACAACCCTTCGACGCAAGAAAAAGCTGATCATTGCGGATATGGATTCCACCATCGTCGAAGGCGAAACCTTGGACGAATTGGCCGCATTTGCGGGCATTGGCGACAAGATCGCGGCATTGACCGTGCGCGCCATGAACGGCGAGATCGGCTTTAGCGAAGCCTTGAGAACCCGTGTCGGCATGCTCGAAGGCCTCAGCGAGAGCTTCCTCAGCGAAACCATGAAAAGCGTTAAGCTCAACCCCGGTGCGCACCAACTGATTACCACCATGCGCGCCCATGGCGCGTTCACAGCGCTGATTTCGGGTGGTTTTTCGTTCTTCACCGACCGTATCCGCGAACAGGTCGGCTTTCACATGTCGTTGGGCAACAAGTTGGAAATCATCGACGCCCAATTGACCGGCCAGGTGATCGCGCCCATCGTCACCAAAGACACCAAGCTGGAAATGCTCATCGATATGGCCGCCCAGCACGAACTTGGCATGACCGACACCTTTGCCATCGGCGACGGGGCCAACGACGTGCCGATGCTCAAAGCCGCGGGCATGGGCGTGGCCTATCACGGCCACCCGGTGGCGCGCGAAAATGCCCACGCCTGCCTCAACCACACGGATCTCAACGGGGCGCTGTTCATCCAGGGCTATCGGCGCGACGAATTTGTGGACTAATACAGTTTATTAACACGCCCAGCATTGAACTTGGCGTCGGTTACGATAATCTATAAGTCAGCCCATCCACACCACAATGGCCAGCTCAATCATGGACCAAGACCCCGCACCAGACAGTGATCAAAAAAGTGAGCTTCCTTCGGAGGTTGCATTTGAACACGCCTTTTTTCACAGCATCGAAAAAACCTCATTTCGGATTCTCGAAGATACCGAGGATGCGGTGATGATCATGGTGTTGGATAAAGGTGAGGTATCGCTCAAATTCAGCGGCATCATAAACGAGTTGAAACTCGATAACGATGAGCCCGACGCCAAGATGCTCGACATCGTTGCCCAAGGCTTGAAATATGTACGGGAATTACGCATCGGTGATCCGGTGCCGTCCGAATTGATCAGCGGTCGGGCATCCTGGGATGTCACCGACCAACACCGGGCCATTTCGCACAACCGCGTCACCATGCAGCTGGTGTCTTGGATGTCGGGCGATGAAATGCTCATCACCGACCCCGAACAATTGGCCCAGGTGGCCGACGACCCCATAACCAAGCAAAAAATCAGCACGGCCTTTTCTAAGGCCGCCAAGGCACTCGGCATCGCAGAAGAAAACCGCGAAGACGTCATCGCCTTGATCAGTAACTTGGCCGATGAGCTGTCCTATATCGAAGCCTTGCGATTCGTCTTTCGCAACGTCGATGATATTCACAACAGCGTGCTGAAATTGGAAGAGAAATACAGGTCCGAGCTCAGCGTGCTTGACACCATAAAATCCGTCAAACGGCTGTTTAAAATCGTCCTCGATGAGTTCAACAATTCGTTTGATCAACTGGATGCCCAAACCGGTGAAATTCTCTCCGCTCTGACAAACATTGCCCAAGTGACGCGTTTCATCCGCGACAACCGCGACGATCTGCACCGCCGCCTGTGGGCCTGGGACGACCTTGTTGAAGAATGGCGCGACCTGCCGCCCAAGCGTTCGCGCAACTCCGAACAGAAACTCGGCGAACTCTACCACTTCCTCGCCCAACGCTTCTTGCCGCAAAACGAATGGCAGCTCTATTCCAAAGCCTTGGAAAAAACCAAGAAGCGCGCTACCGAAGTGCGGTGGTAATACCAATCCCCATTTTCGTATAAAAAAAGGACCAGCCCTTCGGCCGGTCCTTTTTCATCATCGAGAGACAACCGCTTATTCGGCAGCCACCTGTGGCAATTTACTCAAAGAATCAGCCAAGACGTCTTCGTCGTAAGCTTCATCAACCAGTTTGCCATCAAAGAAGTCGGTATAGGCTTGCATGTCGAAGTAACCGTGGCCTGAGAGGTTGAACAAGATGGTCTTGCTCTCGCCGCTTGCTTTGCACTTCAATGCCTCATCAATGGCCCCTTGCACCGCGTGGGTGCTTTCGGGTGCCGGTACGATGCCTTCGGCTTTGGCAAATAACACACCAGCCTTAAAGCAATCGATCTGACCGTAAGCGCGCGCCTCCATCAGGCCAAGGTCATAGGCGTGGCTGACCAACGGTGCCATGCCGTGGTAGCGCAAGCCACCAGCGTGGATCGGCGATGGCACAAAACTGGAACCCAGCGTGTGCATCTTGACCAACGGCGTCAAGCTGGCGGTATCGCCAAAGTCATAGGCGAACTTGCCCTTGGTCAGGGTCGGACACGATGCCGGTTCAACCGCTATGACACGGGTGTTTTTGCCTTCGCGCAGATTGCGCCCGATATAGGGGAATGCCAGACCGGCCAAGTTGGACCCGCCACCGGCGCAACCAATGATGATGTCGGGATCGTCGCCCGCCATATCCATCTGTTCCATGGCTTCCAGGCCGATCACCGATTGATGCAACAAGACGTGGTTCAAGACGCTGCCCAGGGCATACTTGGTATCATCACGTTTGCCTGCCAGTTCCACGGCTTCGGAAATGGCGATGCCCAACGATCCGCTGCACTCGGGGTCTTTGGCCAAGATGGCGCGACCGGATTCGGTTTCCGTTGACGGGCTGGGCACGCAACGCGCACCGAAGGTCTGCATCAAAGCGCGGCGATACGGTTTTTGATGGTAGCTGACCTTCACCATGTAAACGTCGACTTCGAGGCCGAAATACTGACCGGCATAGGCGATCGAAGAGCCCCACTGCCCGGCACCGGTTTCGGTGGTCAGACGCTTGGTGCCTGCTTCTTTGTTGTAAAAAGCCTGCGGCACAGCGGTGTTGGGCTTGTGCGACCCGGTCGGGCTAACGCCTTCGTATTTGTAATAAATTTTTGCCGGGGTATCGAGCGCCTTTTCCAGCTTGCGCGCACGGAACAAGGGGGACGGACGCCATTGGGCGAGCACGTCGCGTACCGGCTGAGGAATTTCAACTTCGCGTTCCTGGGTGACTTCCTGGGCGATCAACGCCATCGGGAACAACGCAGCGAGATCATCGGGCCCGATCGGTTGTCCGGTACCCGGGTGCAACACTGCTGGCGGGGGTGTGGGTAAATCAGCCACAAGGTTGTACCAGTATTTTGGCAAACGATCTTCGCTAAGCAGGTATTTGATGCTGTCGGTCATATATTCCCCTCCGTATTGTAATATTTAAGCATCTGAGGGGCGCATTATCGGACTCTCTGACGAAAAATACCACCGTCATAAAATTGAGCATCCTTGTTTCGCGTTGACGAAGAGGGTACAACAAACGAACCAGGGTTGAGAAAGCGGCCAACGCTTCCACCCTCATGAAAGTAATAACAAATTTACCTGCTTTTGAATGAAACCCTTTGCGACCATGTCCTATGCAAAAATGAATGACGATCGCGATTCAAAACCGATAAACGCGCCAAATGGCGAACCCTCAAACACCATGCATGACCGTGACATCCTGCTTGAGATGTCGGCGTTCGCCATGTCCGATATGATGGACACGCTGTCCGATTTGATCTGTGTGTGTGTCGATGGAAAAATACGCCATGTCAACAAATCCGGCCTCAACATTTTGGGCATGGAGCGTCAAGACGATCTCATTGGCAAACCATTCCAGCAGCTGATCTGCAACGACTTTGCCGCCACCATCGAAGACATCATCAACGTTATGGCTGATGAAACAGACGCCATGCCCATGCGCCTCAAAGGTCAAGATGGGCGACTGGTCAGCCTCCGTCTCAAAGTCATCAGCCTGCCGGATTTGGGCGAGAACGCTCATATGGTGATGGGCGAAAACGTCACCCGCCAAGCGGAACTGACCGACGCTATTCATCAAAGTGAATCACGCTTTCGCAATTTGGTGAACAGTGCCCTGGATCTGATCTGCGTCATGGATGATGGCAAGATCAGTTATATCAATGATGCCGGCATCAAAATGCTCAAGGCGCCAACGAAAGAGGATGTGAAGGGCCGCCATCTGGCGGAATTCCTGCACGATGATTATAAAGAAATTTTATCCGGTGATATTCGCGAGCTGGTTGCCGAGGACATGTTGATTCCGGTCCATTTCGTTGATTTCCACCAAAACATCATCGACGCCGAAATTGGCATCACCATCTTGGACAGTGGCCGTGGCCACAATTTCATGATCGAAGCCCGCGACATCACCGCCCACAACCGCGCCGTGACGGCGCTACGCCAATCCGTCGATACCTTGGAACAACGCGTCCAAGACCGCACCCGTAAACTTCAAGACGAAGTGATCGAGCGCAGGCGCGCCGAAGACATGTTGCGCCATGTGGCCACCCACGATGGCCTCACCGACCTACCCAATCGAACGTTGATGATGGACCGGCTGGATAAAGCCATCGCCCGGGCCAAACGCAGCTCCAATAAATGCGCAGTTTTGTTTCTTGATTTGGATGGCTTCAAGCCAATCAACGACAGCCTGGGTCACGACAAAGGTGACTTGGTGCTGCGTCAAACGGCAGAACGGCTGCAGCACTGCATCCGTGAAACAGACACCGCTTCACGTTTTGGCGGGGTTGAATTTGTTTTGGTGCTCAGTGACTTGAATACGGACGACGACGCCATCCACGTGGCCCAAAAAGTGCTCAAGACAACTTCTCAGACGCTGGACTTGGACGACCACGACGCCATCGTCGGTGGCAGCATTGGCATCGCCCTGTACCCCGACCACGGTACCACCGCAGAGCAAATTCTCAAACAAGCCGACAACGCGATGTATGACGTCAAA
>JAESUA010000417.1 GCA_016763255.1 Magnetovibrio sp.
AGGGAGACCCTCAAGAAGGTGACCCACAGCAGGGAGACCCTCAAGAAGGTGACCCACAGCAGGGAGACCCTCAAGAAGGTGACCCACAGCAGGGTGATCCTCAAGAAGGCGAAACACCGTCTGGCGATCCGAACGAAATGGAAAAACCTGACCTTGGTGAAGGTAAGGACGAAAACACTGTGCCTGTTGAAGGCGCGGGCGATATGCCTGATACGGAATCTCCTGAAGGGATGCCAGGGCAAGAAAACCAACAAGACCAAGATGCTCAGGACGGACAAGACAACAAAAGTGATGAACAAAAATTGCAAGACGCTATGGATAAATTGGATGAAATGTCAGACCAGTTGCAAGAAGCCATGGACCAAGCAGGTGATAATCAAGGCCTTCAAGATCTAAAAGACAAATTAGAAGAAATGAAGGAAGAGCTTAAAGAGCATATGCCAGAAGACAAAGATAGTCAGGATCAGGACGGTCAAGATCAAGATGGTCAAGATCAAGATGGACAAGATGGCGATGGTCAAACAGTTGAAGATTTACAAAAACAGCTTGATCAAAAAGAAGCTGAAGAAGCAGCGCAAGAAGGCCAAGACGCTGACGGCGATGGCGATCCAAGCCAAGGCGACCCAAGTCAGGGTGACCCCAGTGATGGAAAACCGCAGCCAAGCGACCAAGGTGGCGAGGGCGAAGGTCAGGATTTAAGTGAGCTGTCCAAGCAAGATTGGACAGATTACCGTCAGCGTATTAGTGAATTACGCAAACCGATTTCACGGATACGTAAACTATTTAAAGCCGTGCAAGAACGCCAAGTTCAAATTAAGCAACAGCGCTCCCGCAGTCTTGAAATCTTCCCTGAAAATGGTGAAGTGATGGATCGCTTTAATATTGAAGCGCATAAACAGCTGACAATGAAAAAAGCTATGAAAGACGTTGAAGAAAACGATTTGAAACGTTTCCACGCCAATCAGACGCATGAAGTTCCAACAGAAATTGATATTGTTATCATGATTGATGGATCGGGATCGATGCAGGGTGTGCCATTGAATAGTGCTTTACAGGCCGCGGCCATCTTACATGAAGCAGCATCAGGCCGTGATATGCATATGAATGTTTATGTTGGTATGTGGGGTAACAGCAACCCACCAATGATTATTAAGCCTGGTATGAATGCCAAGCAAATTGGTCAAGCCATGCAATCTGCAAAATCAGGTTTGCATTCAGGAACTGATTTAGCGCCTGCAATTGGCGTTATTGCAGAAACCATTGCAGATCAGCGCGGTAAAACTGAAACAATGTCTGGATTTACACATGTGTTGATTTTATCTGATGGTGATATCTTTGATGTTAAGCCGTCGGAAGATAAGATTAAAACGCTCTTTAAATACTGTGATCGTGTCACAATTGACACCGCTGTTTTAAAAGGAAGAGCCGGCTCTTCCATAGAAAACGCTGTTAAAAATATAAAAACAGCTAAGAAACATCAAGAAATTGGTGTCGCGTTGGAAACGGATCCCAACAAGATACCAGATGCAATTGTCAAGCTCTTGCTTGATAAGGTCCGAAAAAGTGGGAGCTTTCGAGCAGTTCCTAATAGTCAAAAACGTCGCGCTATGAAAAAGGCCGCTAACAAAATGGGTAGAAGAAAATGACAAAAAAGAAAAATAATGATTTGAAAAATATCTTAAAAAAGAAAATCTCAGAGCTTACAAAGGATGAAATCCTTTCTTTAGAAAAGCCTTTGGGAACACATGATTTACCGTTTCCAATGTTTGGGTCAATCTCTGTTGAAGAAGATGGCCGCGTTGAACGTGAACAGGCATTAACTTATATTGCTGGTGATATCAATGATGAAAACAACCTGCCCATGGTTGTCTATTCTGAGCGCTCGCTAGAAGAAGTTGTTGGTATGTCTTTCCGTGATATGCCTGTACCCAGCATGTTGCCTTTCTTTTATGACAGTTTAGAACGTCGCCGTATCTTTTTAGATGAAGAAACGGGTAAGGCTGATATGGAAAAAAGTAAAGGTCGTCTACAATTTGTTGTGGGTGACCCTGGCGCAGGTAAATCCTTTATGGGTGCCATGATGGGTCGTATGCGTACGACTGATCCGATCGAGGTTCTTGATTGTGGTGGTAAAAACATGCGCGAATTATTGTTTGAAACCGTTCTGGATTTTGGTGCAGGTGATGCCTTACCAACAGCCATTGATGCACGTATTGCCATTGGTTCATTAGAAAAATTGTCTTATGGCCTTCTTAAAAATATGAAGCATGTTGAAGAAGTTGATGGCAAACTATCAATTGATTGGACAGCGATCAGTAAAGGTAATGCTAAAGAAGTTGAAGCTGTATACGATGTTTTGACAAAAGTTAGCAAAATTGAAGGCTTGGATAATGCAGGCGGTAACGCTTTGGGTATGAACTCTCAGTTTGGTCCTTTGATTACATCCTTTATCAAAGGTGACGAATTGGTTTTGGATGAATATAACAAATCCAAAGAAGGTACAGATGACAACTTGCAAACATTCTTGCAGTTCGCCACAGGTGAAATTGATGAATGTCGTGTTGAAAATCCTTTGAAAAACAAAGATGCAGCCGCAGGCCCAAGTCACTTTACTTTCCGTCGTGAAGATACAAAAGCTGGTTGGTTCTTAACACTTACAGGTAATGCGACAGAAGATGGTATTACAACGCGTTCTTTGAACAAGTCTGTATATTCTCGTCTAGATCCACAAAGTTTGGCAAAACCGACAGAACTTGATTGGCAGCACCGTTGGTGTCAGATGGCTATGGGTCTGCCTTTGACAACTTTGTATGCGACATTTAAAGAGCAAGCGGACGAAAATCCAGAAGCCTTTACAGATGCTTTGAAATACTGGCGTACAGCTGGTCTAACGGAAGAACAAGTTAAAAACATTCCAGAACATCAAATGGAAATGATCGAAAACTGGCAGGGACTGGTTCAAACAGCACAAAAAGTTGCAAAACTATATGCTGGATGGCAGGCCTTAACAGATGCAGATGCAATCTTTGATAATGGTAATGATGATTTGGTTGATGAAGTTGATCCTGAATTTTCTAAAAAACATGGCATTGATTTCCGTAAGGTGATCAAGCACTTGGAAGAAGCTTTGCCAATTCGTGCGAAAATGAAGCCAACAGAAACAGGCGTTAAATTTGCTAGCATGAAAACATGGGGCAAAATGCCTGAACGTACTTCACGTCAAAAAGAAGGTGCTATGTTGAACTTTGGTTCTCGTTACACAGAACTACTTGAACGTAAAATGTATGAAATGTCTGGTGCTATGGAGAAACCTGCGTTGTATAAAAAATTACAGCAATTGGCAAAAGATAGCGGCCTTAGAGATCTTTACTTACAA
>JAESUA010000034.1 GCA_016763255.1 Magnetovibrio sp.
GATTTTTTTGAGCGTGATGAGGTACGTAGTGACATGAGTGGCCATGCAGCCGATTTCATCGCGGCACAATGGCGCATCAACCGAGACAGCCTGAGCCCCGGTGAACGCACCGCATTTGAAAATATTTTAACGGCGGTTCGCAGCTCTCAACCCGCCATCAATTCGGCCATGGATAAGGCCGTTGAGGTGCAATGGACTCTTGAAAGCCAAGCGGAAATTTTGCGTTCTTTGAAGAGCTTTTCCGCCGTACATGAGGCTTTGGACATCTTCGTTTCCGAAATTGAGGCGCAAACGCAACGTAAGCGATTTGAGATGAATCTGCTGCGTGACCGGGAAATGCAGGTGATTCCAACCCTGGGATTGTTTCTGTTTGTGCTGTCCTTGATCATCGGTGCCTATGTGGTGCGGCGTGAAAGTGCACATAAACAACTTTTGGAACAGCGAGTCCAAGACCGTACCGATCAATTGAGTGAACGTGAAACACACTATCGAACCATTATCGAAACGGCGGCAGATGGCATCATCACCACCAATAAGCGGGGTGTGATTGAAAGTTTTAACCCGGCATCTAAACGCATTTTTGGCTACGATGTCTCTGAAGTGATGGGCCGCAATATCACCAAGTTGATGCCGCAAGCCATTGCTCAGCATCATGATCGTTATATGAAGAGTTATTTGGATGGTGGTAAAGCGGGCATTATTGGAATCGGCCGTGAATTGGTGGGAATGCGTAAAGACGGTGAGGAATTCCCCATCTGGCTGGCGATTAGCCGCATGCAGTTGGGCTCCGAGACCAAATTCGTCGGTATCATTAGTGATATCACGGCCCAGAAAAAAGCCGAGAGCGAAGCTTTTTTGTTGGCCGAAGATAATGAGCTGGTTTCTTCAATCTTGCGTCTGTCCCTGACTTCAAGTGATTTGGATTATATCTTACAGGTGGCTTTGGAATTGATCCTGGACCGCCATAATCTCAATCTGCAAAGCAAGGGCTGTGTCTTTTTGAAAGACCATGACAAGGGGGCGTTGGTGATGAGAGCGCATCAAAACTTGGCCGAAAAAATTGTGCGTACCTGTGCTCAGGTGCAGATGGGACATTGTTTGTGTGGTCGTGCGGCTCAGAGTCTGCAAGAGATCCAAAAAACATGTGTCGATGGTGATCACAAAGTGCTGGATGATGAAATAGAAGATCACGGCCATTTTTGTGTGCCGATCAATTATGCCAACGACAACCTTGGTGTCTTAAACCTCTATACGCCCCCCGGACACGTCGTATCCGATCACGAACGACGCTTGGTATGGTCGGTGGCCGATACGCTGGCAGGTGTGGTGCACCGTCATGACAAGGAAAAGGAACTTCGTCATGCCAAAGATCGTGCTGAAGCTGCCAACCGCACCAAAACGGAATTTCTCGCCAATATGTCACATGAGCTGCGCACGCCTCTCAATGCTATCATTGGTTATTCTGAAATGATGGAAAATGAAGTGTTCGGTCCGGTCGGGTCTAAGAAGTATACCGAATACCTCGAATATATTTCCGGTTCTGGCCGCCAACTTTATGACTTGATCAACGATCTTCTGGATGTGTCGCGTATTGAAACGGATGAATTCCCGATTGAGGAAGATAACGTTGACGTTGAGACATTGATTAATGACTGCCTGATGATGGTGAAAAACCGGGCCGAATCGGCTGGCAATAGCGTTACCTTTAGTCCGAAACAGGCTCTACCACGGGTCTGTGTCGATAAGCGTCGCATCAAACAGGTGTTGCTGAATCTTTTGAACAATGCCATCAAGTTCACGGGGGAAGCTGGCAGCATTGTTATTCGTGTGGAGGCTCAGTTGAACCAAGACCTTCGGATTGAGGTTATGGACAATGGCATCGGCATTGCCAATGAAGACATCGAAACCGTGTTTGATATGTTTGGTCAGGTTGATGGTTCGTTGGCCCGCAAGTATGATGGGACAGGCCTTGGTTTGCCGCTGAGTCGCAAGTTGATCGAAAAGCACGGTGGGCAACTTGTCCTTGAAAGCGTCGCTGGTGAAGGTACAACTGCAATTATTACGTTGCCTAGCGCACGTGTGATCTGGAATTTAAGTTCAACCGCTCTATAATGTAGGGCATATGAAATAATTAAGTACCCTAAGGATAGATATGCCGAATGTATTACCCCAGCAGCGTTTGTTGCTTGAATTGATTGTTCAATCTGGGGACATTGCCGTTCCTTGTGATGATAACGGCACCGTATTGTATCGCACATTAAAAGAGTGCGAAGGGGCTGGATGGCTCAACATTAAATCTTTCGGTGCGGGTTTTGATAAAGCCAGCGTAACCGAACGGGGACGGGTCGCCAGCAAACAACCCCAGGACTAAAATATTTAAGCTATCGACATCTTGGGTTGTGGCTGGTTTAATGCAGCTCTTAAAGAGACATGAGGCGCCGTACACTTCCGGGGGAGGGAGCGTGCACATATTTCGACACACCACCGCAGCACTGGCCATTGGTTTTAGTGCTATTTTGATCTGTATGCTGGCCAGTATTTATATCGGCTTTCAACACTTGGATCAGACTCGCGATGCTTGGCAACGCGATGCGTTGTTCCGTGAAAAGGTGCGCGCCTCTTTTTTGATGCGCGAAGCCATCCGCGAGCGTTCGTTCCACCTGACCTTTGCCACCAGCATGAGCGACTATTTTGATCGTGACGAACAGCGTGAAATCTACAATTTCAAGGCCATCAATTTCATGGTCGCGCGTGATAAGCTGATCGAGCTGCACATGACGCCGCTGGAAAAGTCGGCGATGAACGATTTGATGCAGCGCATCGGAGAGTTGCGCCCATCCATTGATCGGGCGATGGACTTGGTGGTCGAAAACGGCAATACGTTCGAGGCCTTGCACCAAATGACTGTTGCGTTAAGTGGTCAATCCGGTGTGATCGAAGAAATCAACAATTTCATTCGGGTGGTGGAAGGACAATCGCGCCTCGAAGCGATCAATGCGACGCGTGAGATCGATGATACGCAATTCAGTATGCTGATCCTTAGCGGCTGTGCGGTGGCCTTGGCGGCGATCATTGGCATCATGGTCTTGATACGTGAATCACGTCATATGCGCCGTTTGCGCCGTCATCGTGATGAACTGGCACAATTGTCGACCACCGACGCATTGACCTGCATCGCCAATCGTCGTCGCTTTGATGAATTTCTTGAATTTGAATGGGCCCGTGCGGTGCGTTCAAACTCATCATTGTCTTTGGTCATGCTCGACATCGATCACTTTAAGAACTTCAATGATACCTACGGTCATGCGGCAGGCGATACGTGCTTGATGGAAGTTGCAAAGGCGATGTGCGGCGTGATCGTACGCGCAACGGATTTATTGGCGCGTTATGGTGGTGAGGAATTTGCCTGCATTTTACCCGAAACGGGAGGCGATGGTGCTTATGCTATCGCCGAAAAACTGCGCACGGCGGTGGCGGGGTTGAAGCTTAAGCACGAAGACTCTTCGGCTGCAGATCACATCACCGTCAGCATCGGTATTGCGACGACTCTGCCCCAGCCTCATGATGACATATCCAAGCTGTTCGAGGTGGCGGACGCCAACCTTTATAAGGCTAAGGAGCAAGGGCGAAATCGGGTGGTTTCAGCATCGGACCCCATGCCGTCGCAGGAAACCTTTCAAGCTGGAATGCCCCAGCAGTCAACGTGTTGAACGGCTATCCATTATCAATGCAGCTTGGTATTAGTCCCGGCATTTGATGGTGCATTATTCTCCCTTGAATGGAAAAAAAGAACAAAAACGCCGCCCAACCAATTAAGGCC
This sequence comes from Magnetovibrio sp., assembly GCA_016763255.1. Taxonomy (GTDB): domain Bacteria; phylum Pseudomonadota; class Alphaproteobacteria; order Rhodospirillales; family Magnetovibrionaceae; genus Magnetovibrio. The sequence continues at coordinate 3,821 of JAESUA010000034.1, forward strand.
GAGCGGCGATTTTTTGTGGTGCTTTAAGCGGAGGCTTGGCCTAGCCGAACACGCGTTTGAAAATCACATCTACACGTTTGGTGTGGTAGCTGATTGAGTCTTCATCCAGCAGGCGTTGCAGGTCTTTGACGTCGAGCGCGGCTTTGAGCTCTTCGTCATGGGACAAGAAATAGAACAGGCGGTTGTCGTGCTCCGTTGCGCCCTTCTCAATGTCGTTGAGTTCCGGGGTGCTGTTGGGATTGTCCGGGTCGATGCCAAAACTTTTCCACACCAGCATGGCGTTGCGCTGCACGATTTTGTAGGCCGCTTCGCGTGACACATCATTTTGGGTGAGGAACAAAAGCACCCGCTGGGCGTCATGGATGCCACCAAAATTGTTCAGCTGATCCATCATGTTGTCGGGATAGAGCACCAACTTTGATACCGTGCCGATCAAACGTTTGAGGGCGAAGTTCAGTGTGATGGTGGTATCCGGTCCGATCATGCGTTCGACCGAAGAATGCGAAATATCGCGTTCGTGCCACAGCGCGACATTTTCCAACGCAGGCGTCACCGCCATGCGCACGATGCGCGCCATGCCGGTGAGGTTTTCGGTCAAGATCGGGTTGCGCTTGTGCGGCATCGCCGAGCTGCCCTTTTGTCCGGGCGCGAAATATTCCTGGGCCTCACGCACTTCGGTGCGCTGCAAATGGCGGATTTCGGTGGCGATGTTTTCCATGCTGGAGGCGATCACGCCCAGGGTGGCAAAATAATACGCATGACGATCGCGCGGGATCACCTGGGTGGACACCGGTTCCGGTGTTAGGCCGAGTTTTTCAGCGACATATTCTTCAACCAGCGGGTCGATGTTGGCAAAGGTTCCGACCGCGCCGGAGATGGCACAGGTGGCGATGTCCTTGCGCGCAGCTTGCAGGCGTTCTTTGCCCCGGGCGAACTCGGCGTAAAAACGCGCAAACTTAAGGCCCATGGTGGTCGGTTCGGCGTGGATGCCATGGCTGCGACCGATGCACGCCATGTGCTTGGTTTCTTCGGCGCGAACTTTCAGCGCGGCCAAAAGCTCATCCAAGTTGTCCAACAAGATGTCGGCGGCTTGCATCATTTGCACCGCCAAGCAGGTGTCCAACACGTCTGAGCTGGTCATGCCTTGATGCACAAACCGTGATTCTTCGCCCACATGCTCGGCCAACTCGGTCAAGAACGCGATCATATCGTGCTTGGTTTCCAGCTCGATCTCATCAATCCGTGCGATGCGCTCGTCGGTATAGGGCTTGTCACCGTTGGCCCATACGGCGGCAGCGGATTCTTTGGGAATTACGCCCAATTGAGCCAGCGCGTCACAGGCGTGGGCTTCGATTTGGAACCAGATGTTGAACTTGTTGGCGGGCTCCCAGATTTTGGTCATCTCGGGTCGCGAATAGCGCGGAATCATTGGGCAATCTCCATAAAATCAGATGGGGCGGATCATAGCCAAAAATGGTGGAATTGAAAGAGGCGGCTTAGAGGCGCACTTTGTGGCGGATCACATACCAGACCAGGCCGCAGATTTGCAGCCCCAACATGGTGGCAAATGCAGCCTGATAACCTTGCGTGGCGTAGCCGCCGGTGCTGGTGTGGGGCCACAAATCGATGATCGCGCCGATGGCCCATTGAGCGATAAAGGCAATCACAAACACCAACAGATTGATCGAGGTGTTGACCCGTCCGGCCAGGGCCGCCGGGAACATCTGGGACAGGGCGGCGTAGGGCAAAATGCCTGCCGTGGCAAAAAACGAAAAAGCCATCCAGGTGATGATGATCTGCTCAGGCTGTGTAGCCGTCAATTGCGTGATGATCATGGCTTGGACCACCAAAAAACAGGCCATGCCAAAGGATGATACGACCATCGGGCGCAGGCCGAAATGTTTTTGGGCGCGATCGGCAATCACCCCCCAGACAAAATTACCGGCGACCATGGCGGTCGCGACCCACAGCAAATGCTCGGCCACTTCGGCCCGGCTTAAGCTGGCAACGTCGCGCAGCCACGGCCCCGCCCAAAGCCCTTGAACCGATAAAAAGGTCGCTTGGGAAAATACGCACCACGGTGCTACGCGCCAAAACTGAGCGCTGGTGAAAATGGTCTTAACACCCCCCAGTGCGTCGGAAAGCTTGGCGTCGGGATGACGTCCGCCGCCGTGTTCGGGCACCATGTAATAGATCATCACGGCTGAAAGCAGCGTTAATGCGGCCAAAATCCAAAACACCCCGCGCCAATCGGTGAAGTCCATCATGGCTTCCACCGGTTGGGTGGCGGCCAATGCGCCTAAGCCGCCGGCCATCATTTGAAAGCCGTTGATCAGCGCCAGACGTTCTTTGGGGAACCACATGACATAAGATTTAAACGCCGCCATCAAACACGCCGAGACGCCAAAGCCGATCAGCGCCCGACCGATGATCAAGGTTTCGGTATTGGGGGCAAAGGCAAACACCGCCGCACCCAGCGCGCCAAACACCAACAGCCCGGCTTCGATGCGGCGCGGTCCGTAGTGATCCAGCAAAATACCCAATGGCAATTGCGCCGCGGCAAAGGTCAAAAAATACGCCGCCGTCAACAAGCCCAAGGCCGAGGCATCGAGCCCCATGTCGGCAATCAAATCGGGGGCGATCACCGCATTGACGACGCGGTACAAATACGACAAAAAATAGCCCAACGCGAACGGGATAAAGACGCGCAAGGCCATTGCAGCACTCATCGGCAATGTGGTGTGGGAGGTCTCTTTCATCACCGCATTAGGACGGATGGGGTTATTCAGGTCAAGCCGTCAATATAACGCTTCCAGGCAATGATCATGATGGTGTTGGACAGGGTGAATATTGCTCGATACCTTAGCCCCTCAAATCCATTTGAAAGCAAAGCGAGAGAGCGCCATGGCAATTCCAAATTCCTGGAACGGGCGACTGAAACTTCCGGCCATTGCCGCGCCGATGTTTTTAACCTCGGGCCCCGATCTTGTGGTTGAAACGTGCCGGGCCGGTGTTGTCGGCACCTTTCCATCCCTCAACCGGCGCACCACGGATGATTATCGGATTTGGCTGGATGAGATCGAAGACCGTCTGAGCGCGCATAAAAATTGCGCCCCGTTCGGTGTCAATTTGATCGTCCACAAAACCAATCAACGCTTAACCGCCGATCTGGACGTGACGGTTGCCCATCAAGTGCCATTGGTGATCACGTCTTTGGGCGCGGTGCCCGATGTGGTTGATGCGGTGCATTCATATGGCGGACTGGTGTTTCATGATGTGGTCACCCGCCGCCATGCTGAAAAAGCGGCCGAGGCCGGGGTCGATGGCATCATCGCCGTTTGTGCCGGGGCCGGTGGCCACGCCGGGGCGATGAACCCGTTTGCCCTGATCAACGAAATCAAATCGGTGTTTTGTGGGACGATCTTGTTGTCCGGGGCCATCAGCACCGGGAGTCAAATTGCCGCCGCGCGCATGATGGGTGCCGATCTGGCTTATCTGGGGACACGTTTTTTGGCCACCGAAGAAGCCATGGTCGATGCGCGTTACAAAAAAATGGTCACCACTTCAACCGCCGCAGACGTGCTCTACACCTCAAAAATTTCAGGTCTACCGGCTAATTTTTTACGCCCAAGCATCATTGATGCGGGCCTGGACCCGGATGATTTGCCGCCGTCGGGGGACTTGGGCCTCACCACCCAAGCCCAAGCCTGGAAAACCATTTGGTCAGCAGGCCAAGGCATCGGGGCGATTTCAGACGTGCCCAATACAGCCGATTTGTGCGCACGCCTGATCGATGAATATCAACAGGCCATCGGTGCTGTGGCCCAAGACCCGTTTGGGGCGGCTGCAGTCGGGACCGCCATAAATCCTCCCC
>JAESUA010000418.1 GCA_016763255.1 Magnetovibrio sp.
AAATGACCCGCGAACGCGACAAGCTTGAACTTGCGTTGGGCGGCATCAAAGACATGGGCGGTCTTCCCGACATCATGGTCGTGATCGACACCAACAAAGAAGGCATCGCAATTGCTGAAGCCAACAAGTTGGGCATCCCCGTGGTCGCCATCTTGGACTCAAACTCTGACCCCAAGGGCATCGATTTCCCGATCCCGGGCAACGATGACGCGATCCGTGCCATCACCACGTACTGCGAGCTGATCTCCGGTGCTGTGTTGGACGGTATCCAGGCTGAAGTCGGCGCCAAAGGTGGTGACATCGGTGCGGCTGCTGAGCCGATTGCCGAAGCCCTTCCGGCTGCTGAAGCCGAAGCGGTTGCCGCTGCACCTGTTGCACCTGCTGCTGAAAAAGCCGCACCTGCTGCCGATAAAGCTGCTCCCACTCCGGAAGCATCCGCGTAAAAAATCTGTCATAGCACTATGCTAAGACATCATCTTAATGGAGATATTTAAGATGGCTGCTATTACTGCTGCTCTTGTTAAAGAGCTTCGCGAAAAGTCCGGCGCAGGCATGATGGACTGCAAAAAAGCCCTGACCGAAAATGATGGTGACATCGATGCTGCCATTGATTGGCTGCGCACCAAAGGTTTTGCGGCTGCCGCCAAAAAATCTGGCCGTATCGCTGCCGAAGGCTTGGTTGGCGTGGCTATGGACGGAAACCTCGGCGCTGTCGTCGAAGTGAACTCGGAAACCGACTTCGTGTCGCGCAACGAACAGTTCCAGGGCTTCGTTAGCACCGTTGCCAAGTTGTCCTTGGCTTCAAACGGTGATCTTGATGCGTTGAAAGCCATGGATTACCCGGAAACGGGCCGTACCGTGGCTGAAGAGTTGACCCAGATGATCTCAACCATCGGCGAAAACATGAACATCCGCCGCGTGCAGGTGCTCAAAGTGGACGGCGGCGAAGTGGCCGCATACGTGCACGGTGCAATCGTCGATGGTCTGGGAAAAATCGGTGTTTTGGTTGCTGCTACCGGTTCTGATGTTGCCACTTTCGGCAAGCAGGTCACCATGCACATTGCCGCCACCAACCCGGCGTCCTTGTCGCGTGACGATCTCGACCCTCAATTGTTGGAACGTGAAAAGCAGGTTCTCACCGAACAGGCTCGTGAATCCGGCAAGCCCGAAGAAATCATCGAAAAGATGATTGGCGGTCGCATCAACAAATACTATGCCGAAGTTTGCTTGCTTGAGCAGGTTTTCGTCATCGATGGCGAAAGCAAGGTCGGCAAAGCCGCCACCGCTGCCGGCGTTGATGTCAAAGCGTTTGTTCGCTTTGGTCTGGGCGAAGGCATTGAAAAGAAAGAAGAAGACTTCGCAGCTGAAGTCGCAGCGGTCGCAGGCGGCAACTAAGCCAGCTGACACGCTTCAAAAGTTGAGCGGGGGCTTCCCATAAGGGGAGCCCCCGTTTGCATGGGCCCGTCGGACTTGGTGATTTACCCCCCAACGTGAACGCTAAAAGGCTGGAAAAAAAGGGCCCGTGGTGTAATATCCCGTTCAAATTCGGGCGTAGAGTCGTTCGCAGTCTCCAATTTCAGTGTAAGGATAAGAAATTACCATGTCTGAAGGTCCTAAATACCGGCGTGTATTGCTTAAATTGTCGGGCGAGGGACTGATGGGGGACAAGGATTTTGGCCTTTGCACCGACACCATTAACCGCATCGCCGATGAAATCAAAGTTGTGCACGATATGGGCGTGGAAATTTGCCTGGTGATCGGGGCCGGTAACATTTTTCGCGGCATGTCGGCGGCCGCCAGCACCATCGAGCGCACCAGTGCCGATTATATGGGCATGTTGGCCACCGTGATGAACGCCTTGGCGATGCAAAGCGCCTTGGAAGCCAAGGGCGTCATTACCCGTGTGCAGTCTGCGATCCCGATGGATACGGTGTGTGAGCCGTTCATCCGCCGCCGGGCGGTGCGCCATTTGGAAAAAAAGCGTGTGGTGATTTTCGCCGCCGGTACCGGAAATCCGTTTTTCACCACCGACACGGCGGCCGCATTGCGCGCCATCGAAATGGGTGCGGATGCCTTGTTGAAGGGCACCCAGGTGGATGGCGTTTACAGCGCGGACCCGAAAAAAGTTCCCGATGCTGAACGCTACGATACGCTCAGCTATCAACAGGTTTTGGCGCAGGATTTGCGGGTGATGGACACCTCCGCAATTGCCTTAGCGCGAGATAACAGTTTATCGATTTTGGTGTTTTCGCTGCGCGCTCCTGGCGCATTTTCCGATGTGGTGCAGGGCAAAGGCACGTTTACGATTGTCGAATAAGGCACGATAGGGCCACACTCGTGGGGCCGCGTGCGCATGAGAGAAATAAGGGGATAAACCGTGGCGGATATGAACGCTTTGAAATCAGACATGGACCGGCGCATGGAAGGCGCAGTTGAGGTCTTGCATAAAGAATTTGGTGGCCTGCGCACGGGGCGTGCCTCGACCAGTCTGCTCGACACGATCACTGTGGATGCTTATGGGGCTGCCATGCCGCTGAACCAAGTCGGAACCGTGGGGGTTCCTGAGCCGCGTATGCTGAGCGTGCAGGTGTGGGACAAAGGCATGGTAAAGTCGGTGGAAAAGGCGATCATGGAATCAGGCTTGGGGCTCAATCCTCAGTCCGACGGCCAATTGATTCGCATCCCCATCCCGGCGCTCAACGAAGAACGCCGCAAGGAGTTATCCAAGATTGCCGGTAAATACGCCGAAGAAGCCCGTATTGCGGTGCGTAACGTGCGTCGTCATGGTATGGATGAGCTGAAAAAAGCGGAAAAAGACGGTGATATCTCGGAAGATGAGCTGCATCAGTATTCCGATGAAATTCAAAAAATGACCGACACCAATGTGAGTAAAATCGACACTTCCTTGGCAAACAAAGAAGAAGAAATTATGCAGGTTTAACCCTGCAAGGTTTCCAGGTGAGTACTGAGAGTTTGAAGACAATGCCGATCAAGCCCCAATCTAGCGATAGCGATGCGTCTGTGCCGGTGCACGTGGCGATCGTTATGGATGGCAATGGCCGCTGGGCTGCAGCCAAGGGCTTGCCGCGCGTTGAGGGCCACCGTC
>JAESUA010000419.1 GCA_016763255.1 Magnetovibrio sp.
AAAGCAGCTGCAAAACCTCATAGACATGGACATCGGTGTAGGCTTCGTACTCGGTCGGGAACGGCAGCAGGGCATAAAGCGGCTCCGGCTGAAGTCCCAACCAGATGCACAGGAACGCGAACAAGAACATCGCCGCTTTCATGTTCCACGGCGGGTCTTTGGGTCGTAAGCCGCTGTCTTTCTGGAAGAAGACAAACCATGGGAACTTGATCCCGGCGTGCAGGAATACGCCCGCGCTGGCAGCTGTCAGGCTCAGCCACACCACCATCATTTCGGTGTCATAGGCGGCCTGATTGGTCATCGACTTGGAGATGAACCCACTGGTCCACGGAAAGCTGGAAATGGCCAGCGCGCCGATGATGCCGGCGACCATGGTGAACGGCATGGTGCGAAATAATCCACCCAAATCGGTGCATTTACGCTTGCCGCCGGTCATGTACATGACGGAGCCCGCGCTCATCAGCAACAGCGCTTTGTAGATGATGTGGGTGAAGGCGTGTGCGGCCGCGCCATTGATTGCCATTTCGGTGCCGATGCCGGCCCCGACCAGCATGAAGCCGACCTGGTTGATGATCGAATACGACAAGATGCGGCGCATGTCGTTTTCCAGCAGCGCATAGATGATGCCGTAAAAAATCATGTAGATGCCGATCCAGATCAGCACCTGTTCCCCGGCAAAACCGACCAGCAAAACATAAACCGCGGTCTTGGTGGTGAAGGCCGACAAGAACACCGTGCCCGACCAGCTGGCTTCGGGATAAGTGTCGGGCAGCCAGGCGCTCAACGGTGGGGCACCGGTGTTGATCAAGAACCCGATCAAGATCATCCAGGTGGCAAAGCTGTTGGCGCTCATGGCGGTGAAATCGATTGATCCGGTTTCTTGGATATAGGCAACCACGCCGACCATCAAAATCACGCCGCCGAACAGGTGTACCAGGGCATAGCGCATCGCGGCCCGGCCCGAAGCCTCGGTCCTTGAGGCCCACACCACCATGGTCGATCCGACGGCCATCACTTCCCAATACATGAATACGGTGATCAAATCACCCGCCAGCGCCACACCAATGGCGCTGCCTGCATAGGCGAAGGCGGCGCTGAGTTCGATCACGCTGCTGCGGTTTAGCGCAAACAGGCCACCGGCAAATGCCATGATGGCGAAGATGGTGGCGAACAGCCGCGACAAGTTGGAGCCTTCGACCAGTTCCAACTGATAGTCGAGAAAACCAACAGTCATCTGTACGCCGTCATCGACCTGCCAAATGGCAGCAAGGGTCAATAAAGGCAAAATCAAAATCAGCGCACCGCGTGCCCAACCCCGGACCGCGGGCAACAAAAAAGCACCAATGATCAGGATAAAGGAGGGTGAAATCAGAAGGTCACTGGTCATAGTAGGTGTCCTTCTTGCTCAAAACCAATCCCATTAATTTGGCAAAAAGCACCATCGCGACGCAGGTGATGAAGCCGTACCACGAATAAAAGGCCAACGAGCCTTCGATGCCAAATGTGGCATGCGGATGCACCGTGGTGCCCAGCCAGGTGACGAACGCCAGCAGTGCGATGCCGCATATCCAAAGCAATTTGATGGTGCCGGGTTTGACCAGCCAATGCTGGGGTTCACCATTGATGTCGAGCAGGGGCTGTTTCACGCTATTCTCTTCTTCTGCTTGATTGTCATCGCTCATGATTAGCCTCCCACCAATGCACGGCCGAGCGCCAACGGCACCTCGGGGAAGAAGAACAAGGCAATGGTACCCAGGGCGGTGAAGCTCAACGCCATCACCATCGCCACCGGGGCTTCGCCGTGATGATCGTATTTGGAATAGGGATCGTCTGGGGGCCGCATCTTTTGATCTTTGAAAAATGCGACATAAAGGATCGGCAAGAAATAGCCTGCATTGAGCAAGGTCGAGGCGATGATCACCAATATGGCGAAGGCTTCGCCGGTTTCCAGCGCCCCGGACAAGATGTACCACTTGGAAATGAATCCGGCGGTGGGCGGCAAGCCGATCATCGACAGCGCGCCGATGCCAAAGGCGATCATGGTGAACGGCATGCGCTTGCCGATGCCGTCCAACTGACTGACCTTGGTCTTGTGCGCGGCGGTGTAGATTGATCCGGCGGCAAAAAACAGTGTGATCTTGCCCAATGCATGAGCCGCCATATGCAATGCCGCCCCGGCCACCGATATGGGTGCGAGGATGGCGGTGGCGAGGATCACGTAACTCAGCTGGCTGATCGTTGAATAGGCCAAACGACGTTTCAAATTGTCCTGGCGCAACGCAATGATGGAGGCGGCAATGATGGTGAACCCGGCGATGAACAGCAGCCAGTCGGCACCTTGGGTGTCGGTCAAAAGGTCGAGGCCAAAGATATAGACCACCACCTTGACCACCGAAAACACTCCGGCTTTGACCACCGCCACGGCGTGCAACAGGGCCGACACCGGGGTCGGGGCGACCATTGCCGCAGGCAGCCAACGGTGCACCGGCATCAGCGCCGCTTTGCCGATGCCGTACATGTACAACAACATCAACACGGCCAATTCGGGGCCTTGAACCTGACCGGCCAAAATGCCGCCTTCGACAAAATCAAGGGTGCCGGTGAGGTTGTAGGTCCACAGCATGGCGAGGAATAAAAAGCCGATCGAGGTGGCCATCAAGATGCCAAGATAAACCCGCCCGCCACGAACCGCATCGGCTTTGCCCGAATGGGTCACCAGCGGATAGGTGGAGATGGTCAGAACCTCGTAGAACAAGAATAGCGTCAGCACATTACCGGCATAGGCGATGCCTACGGCGGCCGAAATGGCGATGGTGAAGCAGATATAAAACCGCGTCTGGTTGCCTTCGTTATTTTTGCGCATGTAGCCGATGGAATAGACCGTGTTGACGACCCATAACCCCGATGCGATCAGCGCAAACAATTGGCCCAGGGGTTCCACGGTTAAGGTGATGGTCAGGCCCGGCAACATCTCGAACAAATCGACCGAGGGCCGCGCACCGTCTAAAACTTCTGGGGTCAGGCTGGCGACCACCAAAAATTCCGCCATCGCGGTGATCAATGAGGCGGCTTCGCGTAAGTTGCGATTGCGCTCTCCCAGCCACCACACCACCAGTCCACCGAACAGGGGCAGCACCACGGCCAGCTGAATGGCCTGGGCTTCGCTGATGAATGAGAACAGCATTTAAAAGCCCCCCATCAAGTGTCGTGCGGCGGTATCCGCCAAATCGAGGGTGAACGTGCCGTTGGCACCGAAATAGATCGCCGCGCCGGCCAAAGTCCAGATGGGCACCAACATGCTCAGTGGAACATCGGCGGGCTTGTCGGCGGTGATGGCGGGTTCGCGCAGATAGGCCACCTCGAACACGCGCCAGACATAGATCACCGCCAACAGGCTGGACAGCAAAATCAGTGCTGCCAACGGCCACATATCGAGTTCCAGCGCCGCGGTGACCAGCTGCCATTTGCTGATGAAACCGGGGGTCAGCGGCACGCCGATCAATCCCAATCCTGCGATGACAAACGCCGCCATGGTCACCGGCATGCGCTTGCCGATGCCTTCGAGATCCTTGAGCGTCACCGCACCGGTGGCATAAATCACCGCGCCGATGGCAAAAAATGCGGTGCCCTTCATTAGGGCGTGATTGAACATGTGCACGATGCCGCCCGAAAGACCGGCTTCGGTGGCCAGCGCGATGCCCAGCACGATGTAGCCGATTTGGGCGATGGAAGAATAGGCCAACATGCGCTTAACGTTTTCTTGCCAGATGGCCGACAGGCTGGCGAGGAACATTGCCGCCAAGGCCATGGCGATCAGCACCGGTTGCAACGGGAAACTGGCGAAGATATCTACATCGCCGAACACCGTGAAAATGATCCGCAAAAGAACGTAGACCGAAACCTTGGTCGCGGTCGCAGCCAAGAATGCGGTGACCACGGATGGTGCGAAGGTGTAGGCGTTGGGTAACCACATGTGGAGCGGAAACAAGGCCAGCTTCAAGCTGATGCCGACGGTTAAGAATGCCAGGGCAGCCAAAATCGTGCGGGTTTCGATCACCGCGGGCATGATGGTTTTCAGGTCGGCAAAGTTAAGCGTACCGGTGACCTGATACATCAAGCCAACGCCGATGATGTAAAATGTCGCGCCGATGGTGCCCATGATCAAATAGCGAAACGCTGCTGTCAGGGCCCGCCGATCTTGGCCCATGGAAATCAGCACGTAGGTCGATAAGCTGGATATTTCCAAGAAGACAAACAGGTTGAATGCATCGCCGGTGACCGTGATGCCCAACAGCCCCGACAGGCACAATAGCAACATGGTGTAAAATAGGTAGATGCGGTCTTTGCGGATTTCTTTTTCGACGCTGCGTTTGGCATAAGGCATGGTCACCGCGCCGATGCCGGCAACGATCAGCACCACAAAGGCACCCAGAGGGTCGAGTACGTATTCAATGCCCCACGGCGCGTCCCAACCGCCGATGCGATAGACCGCTTGGCCGTGTTCGAGCACCGTCAACAAAAGCTTGATCGAAATGCCAAATACCGCCCAAGAAACGGCGGTGGCCACGGACCACGCACCACTGGGACTGCGCAGCAAGACGCACACCGGGGCCGCCAACAAAGGCACCACGACCAGCAATAAAAGCCAGGGGTCAGATGCGGTGATCATGCGATATCCTCTTCACCGTGTTCGATGGTTTGGATCTCGTCTTCTTCGATGGTGTCGTAGCTGTGATGAATGCGCACCACCAGCGCCAAAGCCAGCGATGTGGTCGCAACACCGACCACAATCGCGGTGAGGATCAAGACATGGGGAAGGGGATTTGAATAAGTCTCAATCCCGTCTTTAAGGATCGGGGCGGAGCCGCCGCTAACCTTGCCCATGGAGATATAAAACACGAATACCGAAACTTGAAAAATGTTCAGCCCGACAACCTTTTTGATCAGATTGTGTTGAGCGATAACGGTGTAAAAACCGGCCATCATCAAAACGATGACAACCCAGTAATTCACCAGACCCAAGAGGTCTTTTATGGTGGCCAAATCGAACATGTTAGCGATCATCCCCTATGCGAAAGGGCAAATCGCCGTTCGCATGGCCCGCAAATGTGTAGAAAATGGTGATCATTGCCCCTGCCACCGTCATGCCAACCCCGAACTCAACCAATAATATGCCAAGGTGTTGACCGGCCAAGGGGGTTGAGCCCAGCACATTGTAATCAAGGAATTCTCCGCCCAATAGCATCGTCAATATGCCCGTGCCGCCATAAATCAGCACGCCCAGCGCCAAAAGAGTACGGGTGACGGAAGACGGGATTGATTTTCGCGCAACGCGGATACCGAAAATTAGGGCGTAAAGAATAAAGGCCACGGCGAAAATTACGCCGGCCTGAAAACCGCCGCCGGGACCAAAATCGCCGTGGAACTGAACATACAGGGCAAACAACATGATCAGCGGAATCAGCAACTTTGCGATAACCCGCAGCAATACTTTTTCAACCATCATGATGAAGCTTCCTCATCCAAATCAGAAGAGGCGGTGGAGGGCTGGTCCGGGGCACGGTCTTTATCTTTGCGCCGCCTGCGTGCCGCAGTGGAGCCCGGCATCACGCCACCCTTTGAACGGCCGATGATCACCAACACACCAATGGCTGCGGTGAACACCACCGCCGTTTCACCCAGGGTGTCATAGCCACGATAACTGGCTAAGATCGACGTTACAATGTTGGGCGGGCCAACTTCGGCACCGGATTTTTCGATGTAACGGTTGGCCACATGTTGATGGATGGGGGCGTTGATATCGCCATAACGTGGCATATCGAAGGTGCCGTAAACCAGCACCCCGCCGGTCGCCAAGACCAAAACCAGCGCCAGAACAGGCGGTTTTTTGTGGACCTTTTCTTGATCCGTGGTCAACGCCAAGGTGCCCAACATCAACACGGTGGAAATGCCCGCACCGACAGCGGCTTCGGTGAACGCTACATCGACGGCGTCCATCACCACATACAACACGGCGGCAATCAATGAATAGATGCCCGACAGCATCACCACGGCAAACAAATTGCGCAGCTTTACCAGCCAATAGGCGGTTCCAGCCATGAACAATAACAAGGAGATGACGATGAATTGTTTGATTAAGTCTTCGATGGGTCCGTCTCCTTTTTCGGGGTGTTGTTGGGGGTATCTAGGATCTCGTCTACCGCAGGGCCGGGGGTGACGCCGCCATGAATGGCCGCACGCGCCAAGGCAAAAGTGGTGGAGGGGGAGGTGAATAAGATAAACAGCAAAATCAAGAACAGCTTAATCACCACGATCCATTCGTCGGCCTGGAACATCAGGCCTGTCAAGATCAACATGATGCCCAAGGTATCGACCAAGCCCGCACCGTGCATGCGCGAAAAGACATCGGGTAGGCGGATGATGCCGATCACGCCAACAACGGTAAAAAATGAGCCGCTGATGATGAAAAACCAGCTCAGCCAGTCGGCCAACGCCAGGGGGCCAATCATGATGTCGAGAAAATCCAGCATTAGACGTCTCCCCCGTCCGGGCCTTCGATGGGATGGCCGAGGTCGCGATACTTGACGTATTTGGACACAGCGATTGTGCCGACAAAATTAATCAGGGCATACAGCAAAGCAATGTCGAGAAATTCGGGGCGGCCGTCTAAAAATCCATATACGGCAATCAGTGCCACCGTCAATGTGCCGGTGACATTGACCGCCAGGATGCGGTCAAACACGGTCGGTCCGATAAAGGCGCGAAACAGGCTCAGCGTCATGGACAAAATGATGACAACGCAGGCCACTGAAAACAGTAACATGGTCACGACTCATCCCCTTTGTGCTTTTCGATCTGTGCCGCCAGGTTACGTGCATCGGTATCGGCGTCGGCCTTGGTCATACCTTCCATGGCGGTGCAGCGGCGATCCATTTCCTGGGTCTCAACGCCTTCACGCGCGGCATGGGTCAGGGCGTGTATTTCGAACATGCCATCGACATCCATGGTGATGGTGACGGTACCGGGCGTCAGCGTGATGGAATTGGCGTAGGTGGTCAGCCCGATATCGCTGAGCTGTGAGGCCTGGGTTTTAAAGATGTGCGGTTGAATGGTCATCTTGGGGCTGAGAATAATCTTGGCAACATCCCAATTGGATTTGATGATTTCTTTCATCAGCCAGGGAAAATAAATAATTGCGCGCGGCCCCATGTGAACCGGATGGCCTTCGTGATCGACCACGTCCATATGGTGAGCGATCCAAACGGTGATGATAACCGACGCCACGCCCAACCCCATAAGTAGGGGGTCGAACATGCCGGACAGCAGCGCCCATAGGACGGCTAAGGCCGCGCTAAGCGAAATGGCATGCAACACGTTATTATGGCTCCCGCAGTTAACCTCTTGATGGCCGACAATAGGTGCCACATACCCGCGAAGCAAGCCCGATTGTGGCTAATTTCCGCCATTTGGGAGTGGTCCTGTCTTGAAGGGGGGACAAGCCATCGGTGAGGCGTTATGATCCTGCGTTATGAATAGTTTTTTTGTAAGATTCGCTTTGATGTTCGCCGCAGTTTTCGGTTTGATCTTCCTTGCCGTGTGGTTTTATTTGTCGATTACCTCATCGGTTGAGGCGGCCGACGAATCGCCTTTGGCACGGACCGCTTCCGGGGGCGAATCGGTGATGTTTGAACATCGCCAGATCAGCATCTTAACGCGCAGCGGGGCGAGCTATGAATTTCAAGTCGAATTGGCCATCAAACCGGCTCAACAACGCCGTGGTTTGATGTTTCGCAAACGCCTGGATGCGGGCCATGGCATGTTATTTGACTATAGCCCTTCTCGGCGCATCACCATGTGGATGAAAAACACCCCGATTTCTTTAGATATGTTGTTCGCCAATGAACAAGGCCGGGTGGTGCACATCGCCAGCCATACGGTGCCATACTCACAAAAACTAATCCCCGCACCGGTACCTGTGCGCTACGTACTGGAAGTACCAGCGGGCACGGTGGATACGTTGGGGTTAGGCATCGGCGATTATCTTCAATTCCGCTAGGTGGCAAATCCCCTAGTTGGGATGAACTGCTTTTTAGGGGGTTGCCTAAACCTGCAAGACGCCTTAGAAGACCCTCAGTCGGGGAGTGGCGCAGCCTGGTAGCGCA
>JAESUA010000420.1 GCA_016763255.1 Magnetovibrio sp.
AAACAGCGCATTGAGCCAATCAGCGGCCCCCGCGCCTTTGACGCGATACTTGGCAAAATTCGAGATGTCGATAATTCCGGCGCGTTCCCGCAGCATCTTGCATTCTTCGCCCACCGGCGCCCACCAGTTTTGGCGGCCAAACCCGTTGGTATCCACGGTTCCGGGGGTATCAGAATACCAAAGCGGATGTTCCCAGCCGTAATTCAGCCCAAACACCGCGCCCATCTGTTTTTGCATCTCATAAATTGGCCGGGTGCGCACTGGCCGCCCTGCCGCGCGTTCCTCATTGGGGAAATGAATGCTAAAGCGATGCTGGTATTGGTCGCGCACTTTGGCTTTGGTAAACTCTTTCCCCGCCCATGTGCCAAATCGCGCCAAATCCCACGCGAACATATCATAATCGCTCTCGCCGTTGATAATCCACTGCGCCGACATCAGCCCCATGCCCCCCGACTGCGAGAACCCCGGAATAATCCCGTTACAACAGAAATAATTCGACAATTCCGGCACTGGCCCAAACAGCACATTCGCATCCGGCGACCAGATCATCGGCCCGTTGATCACCCGTTTGATACCGGCCTCGCCAACCACGGCAACCCGCTCAATCGCGCGCATCATATTGTCTTCGATCCGCTCCAGATCATCGGGGAAAAGTTCATGACCAAAGCCGGGCGGGGTGCCATCTTCGGCCCAGAACTTCATATTCTTTTCATAGGCACCCACCAACAGGCCCTGCCCCTCTTGACGCAGATAATATTCGCCATCGCGGTCGGCAATCGACGGCAACCGCCGGTCCATCGCTGCAATCTCGGCAATGGTTTCGGTGACAAAGTATTGATGTTCAGTGGGTTGCAGCGGTAACTTAATCCCCGCCATCGCCGCTACTTCTCGACCCCAAAGCCCGGCAGCGTTGATCACCCATTGGGTGTGAATATTGCCCTTGTCGGTCTCGACAATCCAACTGCCGTCCGGCTGTTGAATGGTTGAAGTAACCGGCGTAAACCGATGAATTTCTGCGCCTTTCTGGCGCGCACCAGCGGCATAGGCTTGGGTTACCCCGCTGGGATCGACATTGCCGCCATCAGGCTCATACATGATGCAGCGAATACCGTCGAAATCGGCCAGCGGATGCAGACGTTCGGCCTCATCCCGGCTGACCTCATGAAAATTCATGCCATACAGCCGCGCCTTGGCCTCTTGCAGGCGCAACTGATGCTCGCGCGCTTGCGATTGGGCCAGATAAAGCGACCCTGCCTGAAACACCCCGCAACTTTGGCCGGTTTCTGCCTCAAGATCATTATACAGCTTCATGGTGTAATGCTGGATGCGCGATATATTGGTGCTGTCATGCAGCCCGTGAATATTCGCCGCCGCGTGCCAGGTTGACCCTGATGTCAGCTCGTCCCGCTCTAACAAAACCACATCCGACCAGCCCAACTTGGTCAGATGATACAAGATCGAACAACCGATCAATCCGCCGCCAATAACAACGGCCTGTGCGTGGGTTTTCATGATGGGATATCCTGTATTTGCGTCGGTTTCGCCCAACTTGCCCAAGCAACCCCCACCAAGAATGCCCGAATCCGACATCAAACGTCGCATTTCGCCCGTTATTTCAAGGCGCTTGTGTCGTAACGGAAACAAGCCCGTCAATCCACGTCGTCGCACAGACAGCGCCAACCAAACCGGCCATTTCGGCGTCCCGCATCACGGCGTCGGGATTGCAATTGGGCCGCACGCTTGCCCACAGCCGCAAAGCCGCCCCGCTCATCACTGTCAAGCTGCTTGCCAGCCGCTCGACCTGGTCAAGCGTGAAATCAGGCGAGGGGAACAAAACCGACGCCACACACCCGGGGCGCAACACCCTGGCCATCGAAGCAAACAGCGCCACCCGGTCCGGCACCAGATTAACCAAAGAGGCGGACAGGACCACGTCGAATTCCCCGTCGTCAAACGGAAACTCCACGGCATCCGCGACAAGAAACTTGGCCTTCCCAGTACGTTACGCTCGTTTGATCATCTTGGGCGCACGATCAACCCCGGTCATCTGCCAGCCTTTCAACGCCATGTCCTGCGTCAACCCACCGGGACCGCAGCCAAGATCGAGCACCCTGGTGCGCGCGCCTTGCGGTAAGGCAAAGGGCTGGTAACCCGCAAAGTCTATGCCACTGTGCCGCCAAAAACCGAGTATTCATTAACACCCTTGGGGCGAGAAATGGAACGCGTCATCCGTGCCATGGCGGAATTTGGTATGAAACTGGCTGAAACGGCATAATCGGTCGTTTTTCGACTTGCCGTCACGTCGAACGCCCCGCACCATCGGTGTAAATACCTAAGGGGGCACCGATGCAAACCACCACCAGAGTAGCCGTGATCGGCGGCGGCGTTGTCGGCGTTTCCGTCCTGTACCATCTCACCAAATTGGGCTGGTCGGATGTGATGCTGATTGAACGCTCTGAACTGACCTCAGGATCGACCTGGCACGCAGCGGGCGGCTTTCACACCCTTAACGGCGACACCAACATGGCCGCCCTTCAGGGCTATACCATTCGCCTTTACAAGGAGTTAGAGGAAATTACCGGGCTTTCCTGCGGGCTGCATCATGTGGGCGGCGTCACCTTGGCAGACAATCAGGACCGGTTCGACATGCTGTTGGCAGAGCGGGCCAAACACCGGTTCATGGGGTTGGACACGCGCATTGCCACCCCGGAGGAAATTCGCGATATTGCCCCGGTTACCAATACCGACGGCATCATCGGTGCCCTTTATGATCCACTTGACGGCCATCTTGATCCCTCGGGCACCACCCACGCCTATGCCAAGGCGGCGCGCATGGGGGGCGCAACGATCGAGACCCATTGCATGGTTCACGAGACCAATCAACGCGCCGATGGGACATGGGACGTTGTGACCGACAAAGGCACCATTCACGCCGAACATGTGGTGAACGCCGGTGGTCTTTGGGCGCGTGAAGTTGGCGCCATGGCTGGCGTCTATCTGCCGCTGTTGCCGATGGAACACCAATATATCATCACCGACGATGTGCCTGAAATTACGGAACGATCCCAAGAGCACCCCCACGTCATGGACCCGGCTGGTGAAAGTTACCTGCGCCAAGAAGGTCGCGGTCTTTGCATCGGCTTTTACGAACAATCCTGCCGCCCCTGGGCGGTCGATGGCACATCCTGGGAATTTGGCCAGGACCTTTTGCCAAATGACTTTGACAAGATTTCGCAAAGCATTGAATTTGCATACAAACGTTTTCCCGCCCTTGAACGCGCCGGGGTGAAATCGGTGATCCATGGGCCGTTTACCTTTGCCCCCGACGGCAACCCTTTGGTTGGACCGGTCACGGGTTTACGCAACTATTGGTCCGCCTGCGGTGTCATGGCTGGATTTTCCCAAGGCGGCGGCGTCGGGTTGATGCTGGCGCAATGGATGATCGAAGGCGAGACCGAGCGTGACGTAACAGCGATGGACGTCGCCCGCTTTGGTAACTGGATCAGCCCTGGCTATACCGTGCCGAAAGTGATCGAAAACTACCAAAAACGCTTTTCCGTGGCTTATCCAAACGAAGAACTGCCCGCCGCAAGGCCCAACCGGACCACGCCGATGTACGATATCTTCACTGATATGGGGGCTGTGTGGGGCCAGCAATATGGGTTGGAAGTTGTCAACTATTTCGCCCAAGGCACTGAACCCACATACGAAACGCCGTCCTTTCGCCGCTCGGACGCCTTTGATGCCACCGCCCGCGAAGTGCGCGGCGTGCGTGAAAATGTCGGCATCAACGAGGTGCATAATTTCGGCAAATTCGCAGTCACCGGCCAGCGAGCCCGCGCTTGGCTGGATCGTATCATGGCCGGGCGCATTCCCAAACCCGGACGATTGAGCCTGACACCAATGTTGTCGCCCAAGGGTCGTCTGCTGGGCGATTTCACCGTGTCCTGCCTCGATGATAACCGCTTTCAACTGATCGCGTCATACGGCGCGCAAAATGTTCACTTACGCTGGTTCCAACAACATCAAGAAGACGGAGTAAGCGTTGAGAATATAAGCGATAAACGCACCGGATTCCAGATATCCGGCCCACGCGCGCGCAACGTTCTGACCGCCTGCACCCGTGCCGATATCACCGATATGAAGTTTATGGACATCCGCGAAACCACCGTAGGCATGAACGATTGCCTGATCCAACGGGTCAGCTATACTGGCGATCTCGGTTTTGAAATCTACTGCGACCCAATGGCGCAACGCCAACTTTGGAACACGCTCTGGCAAGCCGGGCAGAGACACAAAATGGTGCCCTTTGGCATGCGCGCCATGATGTCGCTGCGGTTGGACAAGTTCTTTGGCAGTTGGCTATCTGAATACTCACCTGACTACACAGCCGCCGAAACCGGCATGGACCGCTTTATCTGTTTCTCCAAGGCTGCTGATTTCATTGGCAAAAAATTCGCCCTGGCCGAACGCCAATCAGGCCCAAAGCGTCGCCTGACCGCCTTTGAAGTCGATGCCACCGATGCCGATGTCCACGGCTACGAACCAATATGGCTCGACGGCAAGGTGCAAGGTTTCTGCACCTCCGGCGGCTATTCGCATCACGCCCAGAAATCCATCGCCCTTGGCTTCCTGCCAACCAACAGGATCACCCAAGGCCTCAACGTTGAAATAGAAATCCTCGGCCAGATGCACCCCGCCGCCTTGATCACCACCCCTTTGTTCGACGCCAATAACCAACGCATGCGCGGATAAACCTGCCTTCCCCCATCTTTGGTCCTTAAATATCCGGCCTTATGTATCAAACGCACCAAGCGGGTGTGAGCGATGATTAAGACGCTTCTGCTCTTGATAATACTGACGCCGCTATCCGATCAGGCGAGCGTTGGCATGCTCAAGAATGGTGTTGCCCCAAGGGCCGATGCCGTCCCATCCCTCCGATTCCCCGATCTCGAGCATTCTAACATCGTATCCAATATCCGCCATGCCAAGGCTTGGGCCAAGTCCCGTGCCGAGGGTGGCACGCCAGCACTGCAACTATTAGTCTGTCCAGCTTTCTGCAGGTTACTGACGTTGCAAATAGCGGGTCGTCAACTTCAACTGTGGAATCAGTTATTTACTCGCTTGGCACGGCTGGTGATGGCATCGCAACATGGGACACATCAACTGGCGGCGGTGTTGCTTCGGACTTTCTGTCTGATCCACGATACTTCCAAACCGTAACCTGGAGCGGGCTTGGCATTGCGACTGGTGCCAGCACAGTTTTTGGCTCTCTGGACATCGACCTTATCGTAACATTGGCCCCGTTATCTGTAACTGGCGCCACTATTGACACTGACGGTAGTTCACTGGTCAACGCATTTGTCACCGTAAATTGGGCCGACGGATCTAGTGGCACTGCCAGCCTGTTCCAAAGCGCCTGGACCACCGACCAGGAGCTGGTGATCACTTCCAGCGTGGCAGTCGTACCGCTTCCGGCTTCCCTTCCAATTCTGCTGGGCGGCCTACTCATGATAGGTGGCATTGTACGCCGTCGAAAGTATATTTGCGTAAATCGAGTTTGCTAAAACCCGTGTTCTCTGCAACGCGGGTTTTTCTATTTGACCGGTTGGGCGTTAAACCGAATGCATCATTACCAAGCTATGCACACTAAATATTGTGGCCAATCCCTCCCCGCAACATATTGATATCGGCGGATTTCTGCCACTCTTGCTGCATTTCCGCTGCATTTTCGCGCACCTTGCCCAAAGTCCGGCCAACAGGGTTGCCCAAAACCTATAGCAGCGATAATTAGCCCCCAAGGTGCCGGGGAACCGCCGAGAAATTGACGGGCCGAGCGCCGATATTGGGATGGGACAAGGAAAGACGCGTGCGTACACGTCTGGCGATAAAATTTCACGGCCTGCTGGAAAGACATTTTCCCGAGCGACGGCTGTTTCTTAAATCTGATACCGACACGCGGTTTATTCGGCTAAGGCCGGAAACCCAGCTGATGGCGTATCTCGGCACATCTCTTGTGGTGGCCTGGGCCATCCTGTCGACCGCCGTTTTGCTGATGGACAGCATTGGCTCGGGCAATTTCCGCGAACAGGCCAAGCGTGATCTGACCACCTATCAGGACCGGCTGAACACCATGTCGACCCAGCGCGATGAACGCGCCGCCGAAGCACTGGCGGCGCAATTGCGCTTTAATGCCGCTTTGGCGCAAATATCGGTGATGCAATCGGAGCTTCTGGCGTCGGAAACCCGGCGACGCGAATTGGAAACCGGCATTGACGTGGTTCAGACCACCCTGCGCGACACCATGAAAGACCGCGAGGTCGCGCGCGATGCTCTGGCCAACCTTCAGGCCCAGAACGAAGACGAAAAGGCCATTCTGGCGGCGGCATCGGTGGCACCGACCACAATGTCGTTCATGACCGACGCGCTGGCAGACACCGCCGCCGAACGCGACATGATCGAAGCCGACGCTTTGGCCGCTTTGGATCAAAGCGCCGAGTTGGAGCGTGAAATTCGCCTGATGATCGACCAGAACGACCAGATTTTCCGCCAATTGGAAGAGGCGATGGCCATATCGGTGGAACCGCTGAACAAGATGTTCCGCAAGGCGGGCATGCCCACCGATCAGATCATCGAACAGGTGCGGCGTGGCTATAGCGGTCAGGGCGGGCCGCTTACGCCGTTGACCTTTTCCACCCGGGGCGAAGACCCCAGCCCCGACACGTTGCGCGCCAACAAGTTGCTGGACCAGATGGATACCCTGAACCTGTACCGGATCGCCGCGCAAAAGGCGCCTTTTGCCTCGCCGTTCAAGACAATAATACGCAATA
>JAESUA010000421.1 GCA_016763255.1 Magnetovibrio sp.
ACCCAATCAAAACACTTAGTGCCTGACGGCACCTCATGTATTGTCAAATTTGGTAACTCGCGCTGAATAATTGACAAAGGCTGACGGACGCCGTCACCTGTGATGCTGCGACAAATTGGAAAAAGTTCTTCGGCAAGCCCGAACATAGACTGCCCGAAATTTTGTGGATCATCTTGTTCAGGCAATGACTGAACCTTCCTTATCAATCATATGAATATATAGTTTGCGAAAACCTCGGTCGCGCAATCAAAGGGTGCCGTCACGTTCAAATATAAAATGATCGTGTCCGTGATGTTCGGACCGAGTAGCAAAGCTATCAGGGTTTTCAAAACCGGAAAAGTGCTTCATTTTTAGGCCATTTTCTTTAAAGCAATCAATCAGAAACTCTGAAGTTGTAGCATTATCCATTGAACCGATGCCCGGAGCATAATGGACCAGGTAGAACGCCTTCATGCCTGCATTCGCCAGATGGTCAATGTATTGTTTTGCTACTGATCGATCCATCTCTTGCATTGACGCATGATTAATACCAACCGATATTCCAGATGCCCGCGCGAACAACCAAGGTGGAATAATTGCGATGTCGCCCTCATCCATCTGGTCGAGTTTAATTTCATCCATTGATGAAATGTTTCGAAAGCCAAGGACAGCCCCTTGTGAATCCTTATTGCCGAAAATTGCAGAAAGCCGTTGTTCAACCAAGTATAGCTGCGGAACGATATCAACAACACCAATACGCAAATCAGGGCGAAGTTTTCTCAGCACTTCCGTGAAGCCACCATATCCTGGGCCAATTTCGACAACGACCGCTCCATGGGGAAGCGTCAAATTATTGATCATCCAAAGAGCGCGAGAAAAATAATATACAAATTGAAATGAAAATTTGTTGTTATCAATTACATGAATTTCCGGAGTCGAGCCTGCAAATGAGTCATGAAGTTCGAATAATTTATTGCCATTGGGGACGTTATAAAGCGCCTCACAGAGGCAAACCATCATGTACCTCATTTGGACTTCTATGGACTCTGCGGCAACACTAGGCAGTTTTAGCAACGCTGGCTTCATGCCCAATGTTGTTCTGATTTTTTTAGCGGCAAAACGAACAGCCCGCTTTATGAACGATGCGGGAATCCAGACTTTTGATGGGAAATTCCCAAATGAATTTGGGAATGACAGAATTTCATCTAGGCCAACCCGTTTCATCATTATTATATTGACGTCTTCATAACTTTTCCAATGAGAGGATGGCATGTACCCAGCTTCCGTTTGCGCCTTGATCATTTCATCAAGAAGTTCTTCGTCTTTAGTAATGTGTACGGTCATAAAATAAAATCCCAAGCCTTACTTATCAGCCAAATAAACAAACTCAAAATCAGCGGAACATACGCCAATCCAGAGGTGTTCCTCTTGCAATATCAAACTTAGCTTTGTGGCCCAATACATCTTTATAAGATTTAGGCTCCAGACCGTATCCTGGACGAATGGAACGAATGTTGTCACTGGACAAAGTCTCACCCTTTTTAATGTCCATAACGGCATACAAGGAGCGACGGTATTTTTTATTACCTTCAGCGGCTTCCTGACGTCCAATTACAATTTCCCCCTTGGCTGACCAAGCAGTATTGCAATCGGCTACCAGCATTTTTAATTCATGTGGCTCTAAAGAAAATGCCGCATCAACACCACCGTCTGAACGCGATAGCGTGACGTGTTTTTCAATGATTGATGCACCAAGCGCCACTGCCGACACTGAGGTTACCGTTCCCAAGGTATGATCAGACAGTCCAACCACCACGCCGTATCTGTTAGACAGCGCCTGTATGCTACGTAAGTTGCTTGATTCTGGCAGCGCGGGGTACTCGCTCACGCAATGCAACAACGCAATTTCACCCGACGCAGCCTCACGCAGACATGCTATAAGTTCGCCGATCTCTGTCTGATCAACCATACCGGTAGATACGATTACTGGCTTACGAGTGGATGCGACCTTTTCTAACAATGGAAAATCTACCGCTTCAAAGGACGCAATTTTATAGGCTGGGCAACCAAGTTCTTCTAATAAATCAACCGCCGTTTCATCAAATGGAGAACTGAAAACAGTGATCTCCAAATCGCGACCTTTTTGGAATAACTTTTCATGCCATTCCCATGGCGTTGATGCTTCTTGATAAAGATCGTAAAGATTCCGGCCGGCCCAAGGACCATCATGAATAGAAAATCCAGGACCATCATGATCGATGGTTAAAGTATCTGCCGTATAAGTTTGTAATTTTACAGCGTCAGCACCTGCATGTTTTGCGGCTTCCATAATGGAATATGCGCGATTGATGTCGCCATTATGGTTGCCTGACAGCTCCGCAATCACATAAGGAGGTGTATCTTCACATATGCGACGGCCCTCAATTAATAGTGGGATTGTCTTTGCATTCATTGTGTTGATGCTTCTCGAAAAAATATGGATCCGTCAGACTGATGTATGGTGATAACCACGGTAAATCATTTCGGCTAAAGCGAAATCGTCACCATCATCAATGCCAATGGACTTAAACTTCGGCAACACATAAGCGAGATATTTTTCCGTCGCTACAGTATCTTCACTTCCCAATACGTCCTTGGAAGAAAGTATTTCGAAAGCGCCGGCATCGTAATATTTGTCTTCTAGGTCCTGTGTGCGTATTGCCAATGCTTTGGCATCTAACGGGGTCATGCTCCCGTTTACATCGCAAGTAAACGCCCTTTCTATGGGAGTTGAATAAACAGCGGCTGACATTACTGCATACTCCCCGTTGTGTCGCTCAAACAACTTCGATGCAGCCAACAGATCTATCGTTTCTATTAATGGGCTACAGGGCATTAGAAGCCACACTTGATCGAATGTTTGGTCGAGAGACACATATTTTTCAGTTACGAATTTCAACACCGGCATCAGCGGGGTATAATCGTCCGCCAGATCCTCCGGCCGGTCAAAATCAATCTCAAACCCTAGGGATTCAACGACCCGCTTAATTTTATCATTTTCTGTTGATACGTGAATGACATCGAAAAGATTGCTAGCCTTTGCTGTCTGCAAAATGTGCCCAATCATGGGGCGGCCACAAAAATCACGAATGTTCTTGTCGGGTACTCTTTTGCTTCCACCGCGCGCCGGAATAATAGCTAGTCTACGCACTAGGCCCTCCCTTTTTATCGATCAACTTGACTGCCTGGATATTGAAGGCGCCTGGTTCAATCCAACCAGATTCTTGCACCATGCGGCCCGCCTCTTCACCACCCACGTTAAATAACAAGTCAATAACGCTCATGTTCTCGATGAATGTGTCCCTGCCCTGATTATAGACCGGATGCTTAAAACCTTGCCAACAATGGGCGATGCCTTTTTTGGCCATCAATTCTTCTTGTACGTAATTTCGAGAACCTTCGTTCGACAAATATTGGTCCGCCTGCATATGCTCACACATTGAAATCAGCATGTCCGTCTTATGGCCTTCGACGCCCAGGTCTTCGCTGTCGTACACAGGGATATTAATGCCAAGACAGTCCATAAAATATTTAATCAACGCCATACTCATCGGCCCCAACGTTTCCCATGGTTGATTGATCAACGCTTCAACCGCCGGAAAGTACGTTTCAAAATAAGGGCGTTTTCCATACGCTTGTTTGATGCTGGAGAGGTGCTTTCGTTTCCAGAAGTTGTCGCTAAATTGTGTGGCGTTAATGCTTTGCCCCAAGTTGTTAGATTTCCTCACCGGAACCGACAACATCAGAGCTTTATCCGCAAGACGGATCTGATTGCGTGTATGCCAGCTTTTTCTTACGTACTGACAATGTCCCACGAACAAAAATGCATCTGAAAGAGCTATTTTACTAAACAGATGTATGCTCGGAAGATATACGGGTTGATGACCTGATAGAATCAACATTTTATTCTCTTTTAAATCAGCGTTCGGATTGCTTCCACCGCCCTTGCCATTCCGTGTCCATCAATAATTTTTCGTGACACTTTCGATAAGGATTGCATCAAATCGTGATTATTGATCAATTTGGAAAGTTCATCTTTTACCATTCCCATATCCATTCCGCCATTAAAGCCGAGATTGATGATTGCACCTTGACTCTCGAACCACTGAGCTTCTGGCGGTAAGTTTTCAACCTGTGGGAAAACAATAGTTGGCACCCCCATAGACAGGGCTTCATAAACAATCATTCCACCTGTAATAAGCGCGCATGTAGACGAGGACATTTTCTGGGATAATTCAAATTGCCCCAAACCTTGGTACGCTTTTCCACCAAAAACATCACAGCGCTGTTTTAATTCACGAAAGCCTTCGTATGAATGGCCAACAATTAAATTTACATTATTCAACGATACGAGTGGCCCGTCAGGGGCTGTGAGCTCCCAGGCCCAAATGGATGCGCGCTCCCCACCACCGATGACCACACATACGTCTTTTCTATTCGTGTCCCCATGCCAAGGGTTATTACAGAACAACTCGTTGATAAGAGCGTACCGCCCTCCGCTTAAAACCATTCCATCACTCGGAATCGCAGGGTAATGATGATAGGCTG
>JAESUA010000422.1 GCA_016763255.1 Magnetovibrio sp.
AAATGCCCGCCGGTTGCGTGATCATCTGCAGGCTGTCGAGGACAAAAGCACAACCCATACCATCTTGATCCCCATGTCCAAGGGGGCCGCCGATACCTTGGAGATGTTGAAGCTGTACCCCGAAACGGCAAAGCAGCTTGATGCCATCGTATCCTTGGTGGGCTGCGTGTGCGGGTCGCCTTTGAAAAATCTTGCCCCCAATTGGCTGAAGTGGGCGGAGCGCGCCATAGCGCTGCCAAGCTGTGAGCGCTTTTGTGGGGACGCTGTGGTGAGCCTTGATCCCAAAACACGCTCTGATTTTTTACAACACTTTGAGATGCCGCAAGGACCGAAGGTTTATAGCCTCGCAGCCGTGGTCGGCGAGGAGGGCATCTCGAAGGGCATGATGGCGTCTTTTCACGCCCTGAGCCGCCTAGGAGGCTTAAATGATGGACAGATGTTGCTTGGGGATCAAATTTTGCCGGGAGCCACGTTTTTAGGTGCGCTCAAGTGTGATCATATCGCCACCGCCATGCCGTTTAACCGCAATCGGGGCTTCATGGCGCGTTTTATCACCAGGCGGTTCCTCAATCACAACGCCTTTGCACGTGAAATTATGCTGGAAGCCATCGTGCGTCAGGTCCTCGAAGACATGTAATGCTGGCTATGTAATATCGATCCAAAAAAAAGCCCCCATAATAGGGGGCTTTTTTTATGCTGAATCGGGTCTTATTGTGGTGTGATCAGTTCATCCAACAGGCGCAAAACCTCGTTCGAGGGGGCTTCAACCAAAGCAATTTCAGCCAATGCACCTTCTAAATCTTGGTTTTGGAATTTGCGTGCGGCTTCGATGCCATGGGTGTGGACCTTGGCATGCGGACCCGCTAAGGCCGCCAATGCCGGGTGACCTTTGATGGCTGGATCGCTCACCGTATCGGCCCACTTGCCAAGGCGGCAATGGTGATGATCAGCCAACTCTTCCGGGTTTAAGGCTTGGCGACCAATGATCATTTCAGCAAGCTTCTTTTTCCAAATCACGTGATCCGATTTGGCCCGCAGGACAGTCGAATTAGGCACCTGCATGGTCATCACATCGTCCATGTCTGCGGTGATGCCTTGATCGGCGGTGTCCATGGCGTCCACAACCACATCAATGGATTTGACATTTTTGGAAGCCATCTGGGCGATCACCGAAATGCCTTGGCTGACTTCGTTCGAAGCTTCGGTCTGTTGGGCAAGAACGCTGGCGATTTCCGACATGCGTGTGGTGACGTCGGTGATTCGCGTCGAGATGGTCTCCATTTCGTCGCCGGTGGTTTGAATCACTTCGCGGCCTTGGGCAACGGCGTTGGCGCCGTCTTCCATCGACGTCACAATGACGTTCATTTCGGAGCGCAAGTTTTCGATGCGCTTGGTGATTTCTTCGGTGACATGAGAAGTTTGATTGGCGAGGTTTTTGACCTCCGATGCGACCACGGCAAAACCTTTACCGGCTTCGCCTGCGCGGGCCGCTTCGATGGTGGCATTGAGGGCCAGCAAGTTGGTTTGCTTGGCGATGGCGTTGATCTCGCCAACCATGTCGCTGATTTGTGAGGCAGCATCTTGCAAGCCATCAACCTTGGCCGCAGCGTTTTCAACCGCACGGGCGATGGATTCCATGGTCGTTACGGATCGATCTGCAGCCAATTTACCGGCGCGAGAGGCTTCGTGCGCTTGTTCGGCTTCTGCGGCGGCGGCTTCTGAATTGCTGGCAATGTCTTTGACCGTCGCGACCATTTCTTCGGTTGCAGCGGCGATGGATTGGGTGCGGTGGTCAACTTCGCGTACATCGCGAGTCATACTTGCGGCGGCAATTACCGCGTCGTTGAGGGCGATGGAAACATCGACCATACGAACCAACGACCGCCCACCAAAGCCCATCATCTTATCTGCCACTTGGCGCACCATACGGCCAATGTGTGATGTGCCCTCAGGCACATCGATGAATGCCCCAGCTTCTAGCTGGGTCAAAGCACTTTCGATATTTTCATCAATATCAGTGCTGAAGTCTTCTACCAATTTATCCATGATAATCCCCCGATTACATCCCCTGAGTTATTCCTAGCCTAACCTTATAAAATACACCTTAAGGAATGTAAAATTTTATTCTTGCGACACCCTCTTGCCCCTGGTGGCATCGGGTGCTATCAGGTCTCCCACAAGGATGGGTGGCCGAGTGGTTGAAGGCACTGGTCTTGAAAACCAGCGTGCGTGAGAGCGTACCGTGGGTTCGAATCCCACCCCATCCGCCATTCTTAAAAAGGTCTCCCGGTGGGAGGCCTTTTTATGTTTTCTTAAGGTAGAAACCTTGAAATTTGACGAAACAGCCCCTACGTGAGTCCTTGGTGATATCTCGCGGTAAGGAGGAGTTTTGTTATGATGTACCACTGTATCGGTAGATACCGCGCTGCACGCCGTAAACTGTATCGTGAATGCGCGATGTGTGGGTTTGTGGGGGTGGTGTTATGGGTTGGTTTTGTGCTGATCGCGTAATTTACGGCTGTTTTATCGCCACTTAGCAAACGCAGACTTCATCACCTCGGAAAATAAGGTCGAGATGCGTGATATGTCATTTGAGGCTTGCTTGAGATTTTGTGCGAAGTTCTCATCAACCGGGGCCGACTTGAATTCCTTAGCCAACTCAAAGCCGCGCGCTAAATTAACGATTTCATGACCACCGTCCGACAATGTCACGGTATCTTCTACACTGCGTGATGCAGGATCTTCTACACTGCGGGGGCCCGATTCGGCTTTTTTAGGCTCAACCTTCCCGGCGTTGGCCGCGCGGTTGAAAATATCGCGAATTGAGGGCGCTTGTGGATCAATGGTTGTCATAATAAAGACAGTCTAGCAATAAAACGGGGCAATGCCTAGCTGGCCTTCTTGATCACAGTGGCAGAAGATTCTTTCTTGTCATCGTTGGCACTGTTGTCGCCGAGCACTTCGGCCAATGAGGCGCGTGATAATTGCCCTTTCAATTCGCCGTCCTCACCGATCACCGGCAGGGGGTAATCGGTGTCCAAGGTTTCGGGCAGGACTTCTTCCAGCAGTGAGGTTGGCGAGATCGCAGGCACATCTTCCCAGACTTCTTCACACACGGCGTTGGCGGCGTCTTCTATGGCCGCCTCTTCCAGGGTTTCTTGAAGCACCACGCCTTGATAACCATCGTCATTGACGTAATAGCCGTAATCTTGATTGCCGGAATGCTTCTTCATTTGCTCCAGCGCTTCACCGATGGTTTCGGCCGTAATACGGCAAGCGGGCGGTTTCATCACCGTTTCCACCGTGAGCGCGCGGGCGCGATTGACGTCTTTGACAAAGGCTTCGACATAATCGGTGGCGGGGTGCAGCAAGATGGTTTCAGGCTCGCCTTCTTGCACCAGTTCGCCGTCCTTAAGAATCGCGATGCGATCACCCAGGCGCAGGGCTTCATCCAGATCGTGGGTGATGAAAATGATGGTCTTATTGAGCTTTTCTTGAAGCTCGATCAACTGGTCCTGCATCTCGCTGCGGATTAACGGATCAAGAGCGGAAAAGGCTTCGTCCATCAAAAGGATTTCGGCATCGGTGCACAGGGCGCGGGCCAGGCCGACACGTTGCTGTTGGCCACCCGAAAGCTGAGCCGGGTATTGTTCTTCGTAGCCACTGAGGCCGACGGCCTCGAGCCACTCACG
>JAESUA010000423.1 GCA_016763255.1 Magnetovibrio sp.
TGCACACTTTTGACGGATAAGTACCCCCCATTCACCTATGTAAATGGGACTTTCCCAACACTTTCAATAAGGTAGGCAATTTTAACAAACGAACTCATAATGCCGAGGTCGGCAGTTCAAGTCTGCCTCCAGCTACCAATCATTACCCCGGTTCCTGAATAAGGAGCCGGGGTTTTGCGTTGATTAATTTTTAGGTGATCTTTGGGGGTGTTTTATCAAGGCAAAAGCGTGTAATCATTTTTGCGCCCATGGTGTAGTGTGCAAAAAAAGTATCAATATTATTGTGTATTGAGGAATGATCTATGGTTGGGCTCGAAAATGTCCGGGTGCTGCTCGGCGAGCCAAACGTCCAGGTGCGCCGGACCGTTGCCGATAGCTTGCGTCATCATGGCTATCACTCCATACGTGACACATCTCAAGTCGAACAGATTTATGAAGCGGTGAACGAAGATCAAATCGATGTGTTGATTTGTGATGTGGAGCTTGGCGGCCTGGATCTCTGTGACTTAATTTATCGTGTCCGACATCACCAAGCCGGGAACAATCCTTTTTTGGTGACCATCGCGCTGGTTGCAAATCCAACCTCCGACAATATCCATAAAATCGTCAACAGTGGATCAGACGATTTGCTGCTCAAGCCGGTATCGGTGGGGCAAATCATCGAGCGATTGAACATTTTGACGAAAAAGCGAAAGGGTTTTGTGGTCACCACCGATTACATCGGTCCGGATCGACGCAAAAACGGCCATCGCCCGGGCACCGTAGAAATCCCCGTCATCGAGGTGCCAAACCCGCTGCGCTACAAACAGCAAGACGGTGCTGATTTGATGCAAATGCAAGCCGAAGTCCATGCCGCTGCACAGTTGATCAATGATCATAAAATGGAGCGTCATGCCCATCAAATCGACTATCTGGTCAAAAATATCGTGCCCCAGTATGCCATCGGTGATGTGGGCAGCGAATTGACGGCCATGGTGGCAAGATTGAGCTATGTCGCGGAAGATTTGGTGCGGCGTATGGCCGACACAAAGCGTGAGCACATTCTCCACCTGGGCGAAGCGATGATTAAGGTCTCAAGCTCTATCCATAAAACGCCCTTATCACCGAGCCTCAAGGACGTGCACCTGTTGCCGCAACTGAGCGCGGCGATCTCGCAGGCTTTTGTTGCCGATGAACAGGCTATCGAGCTGGCCGGTGATATTGCAGCATCTGTGGGGCGCGGTGTGCCCGGGGCTTAAATGAGTCGCTTGGCCGCCTGAATGGTGGTCTCAAAGCCATTGAGAAATTCTGAACGATCGGTTTTGGAAAAGGGCCGGGGGCCACCGGTGATTTGGCCGGTTTCGCGCAAATTCTGCATCAATTCGCGGTTGGCTAGGGCCATGCCGATGGAGTTTTCGGTGAACCGTTCGCCATTGGGCTTGATGGCCAAGGCCGCGTTTTCCATACAGCGTGCGGCCAGCGGAATATCGTTGGTGACGCAGACATCGCCTTTTTTGATGTGCTCTGCGATCCAATCGTCAGCGGCGTCGGCACCTTGGGTGACAATCACCAATTCCACCAATGGATTTTGACTGGGGCCAATGCCGCCGTCGCAGACCATATAGGTCTTGAGCGTGTGGCGGGTGGCCACGCGTAAGATTTCATCCTTGACCGGACACGCGTCCGCATCGATGTAGATCTCCACCATGGGGGCTCCTGGGGGTTAAGTGCTGCCTGCTATATCAGGCAATGTTGTGTGTTTAGGGATACTATAACAGGACACTTTAAGGATTGGGGGACCAAAACGGGCCGTTTTTGCAGATGATGAATTATATTCAAATGCCTCTCCCTGGCATGGTCCGTCAGCCTGCAACGTGCTAGATATAAACGATGTCATTCACATGAGTGCTAAGGACGATCAGACGTGAGCACGGTTAACGGTGACGGCAAGAGCCGCACGCCCAGTACAAGGGAAGAAGATCTCAAACGCATCGGCTTGCCGGGCTATGAAGCCGCCAATCCGCCGGTCGATGAAACCGCTCATCCTTCACCTGCGCAGCGTGCCGATTTTGTCGTCAAACGTCTCGAACAGTTTATTCGTGAAGGCCGCACTTTTGCTGAGGGCATGTCGTTGCGCCAATGGCAAGACATGGCCCGCATGGAAATTGCGCTGGCTGTGGCGGCGGCAGAAGAAGCATCACGCGATGATGATCAAGTGACCCGCCGGGTGATGTTCACCGTGGCCTCGGCCTTGGTTACGGTTGGCTTTTGGGGTACGGTGTTTTCGTTTGATAAGGCCCCGTATCTGTTGGTTGCGTTTATCTTCACCATCACCGGCATTATTACCCTCGCGATTGTAGGCGAGTGGCGTTTTATGAAGTATTTTCGCCGTCATCAAGCTCGTAAACGCGAAAAGTCCATCCATCGTATCGAAGATCTGACCCGGCGCATCAAGCGCATGGAAAAAGAACTGGAAAAAGAATCCGACGCTCTGCGCGATAAGCTCAAAGAACAAGTGAAGCAAAAACGCACAGAGTTGAGCAACCTTTCATAAGTGTGACCTCACCATGAACGACTATGAATTTTTCACCGCGCAACTTCGTTTTGCGGCATCGAAAACCGATCGCACGACTGATGACATCGATCAGATGATGCAGCAGTTGGCATCCATCGCTCAACAAATTGATCGGGACAATTCCTTTCATGTCGAAGCGAAGGATATGCGCATCGGTGCCCGTGCGTTGGCCGGCGTTGCTGGTTTTTTGCAACAACGCATCCTTCCAGAAGTCGTTGCGGCAAAAAATAATGTCGGTGAACAGCAGGTGCGATGGACCATCAATACGGCCATGAGTTTGATGGCGACGATGACATCGCATGCGGAAATGACGAACGATCTTGATGGTCTGAAACTTGTTTTACCAGCGCCGCCGTTGCCTTAGCCGGTCCTGACAGAAGATCTATGTGTTGGTTTTGGTCTTAGCGATTATCCATTTGTGAGCGAGCCAGCTTCAATCCCAAACCTGTGATGTCATAAGGCTCAACGTTCTTTTATGCTCGTAAATGTTTTGTTTAATGCGCTCATGCCCTACTATTGGTGGCGATTCGTCGCGGGTCCGTGACGCATCAAAGGGGATCGATCGGAACTAAGGGGAGAAATTGAATATGGCGAACCCGGTACTCAGTGACGTCAAGGGCATCGGCCCAGCGGCGGCAACAGCACTCAAAGCAAAACGCATCACCGTCGCAAAAATTGCATCCATGACGCCAACCCAAGCCTCGGCGCTTCCGGGTATCGGTGCGGCAACGGCCAAAGCCGTTATTGCTTCTGCAAAAGCAGTGGCGCGTGCCGCGTCCAAGCCTGCACCGAAGAAGCCTGCCGCCAAGAAGGCACCGGCCAAGAAGGCACCGGCCAAGAAAGCCGCTGCGAAAAAAGCTACCGCCAAGAAATCACCAGCCAAGAAATCTGCCTCGAAGAAGCCTGCAGCTAAAAAGGCTATAGCCAAAAAAACTCCGGCTAAGAAGAAGGTCGCTGCAAAGAAAACAGCCGTGAAGAAAACGCCAGCTAAAA
>JAESUA010000424.1 GCA_016763255.1 Magnetovibrio sp.
AAGGCGACAAAAAACCAAATCGGCCAGGTCCACTTGACGACACGCTTGTGCTGGTCATGGTTCTTTTTGATGGCGTGAAAAACGGCCATCGGCACCATCGGCACGATCATTACCGCGCCCAAAACATGGACGATCAAGATGGTGAAATAGATGGGCCGCACGATGCCTTCACCACCAAATTTCGCCAGCCCCGAATTGAAGTGATAAACCAAGTAAAAGCCCATGAACATCAGCGACACCGCAAGCGTCGCGATCATGGTTTTCTTGTGGGCTTCTTTATTGCCCGCTTTGATGTAGGTGCGTGCCATCCACAGCAAAGCCACAGTCGCGCTGTTGAGCACCGCATTGATGTGCGGGATGGTGGTGAGTTCGATCATCTTGGTTTGGTCCAGATCAATTTGGCTTGGGGTTGGTTGTTTGGGGGCCGCTGGCCTGATTTTGGATCGGCCGGTCATCGCTGATGCCGAGGTAGCCGTAGTTTTGAATGCGATACATGGTGCCTGCATACATACCGAAGGCGACAAGTAAAAAGAGGCCGCCGATGATCCAAAGTTTACGGCGTGGCACTTGGCGGATGTGGCCAAGTTGCGGTGCGGTGGTTTTGGGTGTCTCGTTCATTGGGGAACTTTCTCCACAGGTTTGTGCCCGCTGGTATACCGTTTGGGGCATGGTTTCGCAAGGATAGAGCGCCGCATGTGGCAGAAACCCGCCATATTCATCAGCTGAGGCCTTCTGTGTTGCGGTAAAAAAAAGTGGGGACCACTGCGGCCCCCACTTTCAGATCGAGCGTGTTGAATTGGCTATTTTTGGTATTCGTATGGGCTCCAGTTTTCGTCGAGCACCACGTCAGTGTCGCCGAAGTTGCCCGGTCCCGGAGGGCTCGCGGTGTGAGTCCATTCCAACGACTTGGAATTCCATGGGTTGTCCGGTGCCGGTTTGCCTTTAAACGCGGCATAGATGAAGTTGATGGTCGGCAACAGCATGCCCAGGGCAATGGTGAACGCACCGATGGTCGCCACTTTGTGGAAATCCTCAAAGTAGAAGCCCATGATCTGCACGTCTTTGAACATTTCATAGTCCCAGTAACGCCGCGGCATGCCTTCTTTGCCAATAATGAACAAAGGCCAGAAGGTGACGTTCACACCGACGAAGTTGAGCCAGAAGCTAACCGTGGCGATTGGCCCATCGGCGTAACGACCGGTCATCTTCGGGAACCAATAATAGATGCCGCCAAACAGCGCAAAGGCCGCGAACAGAGCCATGATGAAGTGAAAGTGGGCATGCACATATGAGGTTTCCGACAGGTGCAAGGTCATCGACGGCAAGGCCAGCGGAATCCCGGTCAAGCCACCCAGCAAAATCAGGTATAGGCAAGACGCCGCATACATCATCGCGGTGTTGTAAGTGATCGCACCCTTATACAGCGTGCCCCACATGGACAGCGTCAAGATGCCCACCGGCACCGAGATCAAAAGCGTGGTGACCATATGGCCCAGTCGGATCCAGTCGGGCATGCCCGAAACATACAAGTGGTGAACCCAGACGATGCCGGAGATGCCAACGGTGCCCCAAATGCCGACATAAACCGCGGCCTTGTAGTTGAAGATGCGGTTTTTCGACATGGTTGCGATGATGTCGAACAAGATGCCGACGGCGGGCAAGAAGATCACGTACACCGCCGGGTGCGAGTAAAACCAGAACAGGTTCTGATAGAGCAAAACATCGCCGCCCTCGGTGGGATCGAAAAAGTGCGTGCCCAGGTATTTATCGAACAACAGCAAGGTCACGGCAGAGGCCAAGACGGGGATGAAAATCAGCTGCAGAACGAAGGCCGCAATGGTCGTCCAGACGAACATATTGAGCTGGTTCCAGCCCATGCCCGGTGCGCGCAAGTAAATCACCGTCACCAAAAAATTCACGGCTCCTAAGATGGATGAGAAGCCAAGAAGGTGGACGGTGAACACGTACATGGAGGTGTTGGCCGAGGTGGTCACCGAATACGGCGGATAACCGGTCCACATGATGTCGGGACCATCGGGAACGACGAAGCTCAACAACGCCAAGACGATGGCGAAGTAGAACAGCCAAACCGAAAACGCATTAATACGTGGGAACGCAACGTCGCGGGCCCCGATCATCAGCGGCAAAAAATAGTTGGCCGCAAAGCCGGTCAAACCCGGAATCAAAAAGGCCAAAATCATGACCGCGCCGTGGAAATACAAAATACCGTTGTACTGGGTGCCGGACTCAACGAATTGCATGCCCAGTTCCATCTGCTCTAAGCGGATGATCAGGGCCATCAGCCCGGCGATGCCAAAGGCGGCCATCGCGCCGACCAGATACAAAATGCCGATGCGCTTGTGATCGGTGGTCAGAATCCATTCTTTCCAGGCCGGGACCGCAGCGTGTCCTGTGGTGGTTGTCGGTGTACTCATAAAACTATCTCCCTTCGGCATATGCCCTAATCTTCAGCCGCAATTTTAGCCAGCCATGCATCGTACTCTTCACGTGGAACAGCACTGACCTTGGTGGTCATCTCGGAATGATTTTGGCCGCAGAATTCTGCGCACTGCACAATGGTTTCCTTGGCTTCAACCGGATTGATCCAGATGTAGGTAATACGACCCGGCATCACGTCTTCTTTGACGCGGTATTCCGGGACACCAAAATTGTGGAGCACGTCTTCGGAGGTCATGCGCAAGACGACCGGTTCGCCGATCGGCATTTTCAGCTCTTCGGTCTCGGTGCCATCGGGATATTCAAATTCAAAATACCACTGATAGGCGGTGACTTTGATTTCGATGGCATTTTCAGGAACCCGGCGATAAGCGTTCCAAACGGTCCACCCTTTTGCCGCCAGATAAAAATCATCGGCCATGAAAATCGCCGCCGGGATCAGGGCAAACGAGATCGCCTGGACGGTCGTCAGCCTTTTGGCGGTGCCGACTTGATCGGGGCTGGTGGCGCGGTATTTGATCAGCATCCACACCGCGGCAATGGCCATGATGACGCCGATGATGGTGATGTCTATGATCACCGTGTTCCACAACTCTTCCCATTCCGCGGCCGGGTTGCGAACCTCTTGCGCAAAGGCTTGGGTCGACGCCATGGCACCGACGCTCAGAGCCGTCATTGCGGTTAGAAAATTCCTCATGAACTTAACCTCCCTCTTTTACGTCTGCGATAAACGAAGACGGAAACGGCAAAGGATGTGATGCCTAAGGACAAGGCACCCACCCCAACAAACAATGGTATGCTGATCGTATATTTCCCCTCAGCATAATTGTAACTATAACAAAGACTTATGGCGTAATCGAGAACCTCTCCGACTTTGAATTCTCCGGCTTTGGCGTCAAAAACCGCCAGTTTGATATCTTGCGGTGCGGAATTGAGTGCGTACAAAACCCGCGCCAGACGCCCTTCAGGCGTCAGGAACATGAATGCCCCGGGATGAAAAAAGGTCCGATCTTGGGGGGACCAGAAAAACTTAAAGCCGATGGAATCGGCAAACGGTTTGATCTGGTCTTTGTCCTTGAAGGTCGCAAAGTCCCAAGAACCGTTCATGTTTTTAGTCATTTTCAGGTGCTGCTTGAAGGCACCTATGGTTTTTAAGTCATCGTGCTCATCGAACGATATGGTCAGCACGTTGAAATCTTCGCCCGGTGTGATGCCTTGAATGTCGGCCAACTGGGCATTGAGATCCTGGTTGATGACGGAACAGCTGCCATCACAGGTGAAATACGACAAAACCAAGATCAGGGGTTTGCCAAGTTTGTCGGCCAACTTGAATTCCCGGCCTTGGGCGTCGATCAGCGTAATGTCGCCATCAACCTTGGCACCGAGATATCTGGTTTCATCAATTTGAAAAATAGCCGGATCAATATCCGACACGGGCACAGCCCCGCCGTACTGTGCATGGGCCGGAAAGGCGGCCCATGCACAGCCGAGGAGGGTGCTTACCAATGCTAATATCCGCGTGCGGATCATCGATTTCATCCGTTCGTCTCGCGGCTTACCAAAAATAAATCTGGGAGGCTACGAAGAACCAAACAATGTCAACAAAGTGCCAGTAAACGGACACACAGCTGACGAACGTTTTATTGGTGCGACCACTGAGCGCCGGGATCAAAACCGCGATGAATGCGCCCAAACCAAGCAACACGTGCGAAGCGTGGAAGCCAGTGATGGTGTAAAACGCGGAAGAATAAGCGTTGGTGGCCGGAATGAAGCCCTCATTGATGAGGTTGCTCCACTCATAAAGCGACAAACCCAAAAATACGCTGCCAAGGATGATGGAGTAGATCCACCATTTGTTGAACCCGGACAGGTCGCCATGCTCCAGCTTTTCTTCGGCCATGTGAGCCGTGACGGATGAGCTGACCAAGATCACGGTCATCACCAGCGGTATGGTATTGCTGATGTGGGGCGTGCCTTCGGGGGGCCAAGATTCCATGCCCAGACGCATCATCCAATAGCTGGAAAACAGCGACAGGAAGATGAAGATTTCCGACAAAATAAAAATCGGCAGGCCGACGTTGGCCACCCCCGCCAAAAGCGGCGTTTGGGTCAGGCCTTCGTGGACCCATATAGAGACGCCGGCGAGCAGTAAAACGGTGCCCAAGCCAGCGAAGATTGCCGTCATCAAAAGGTCGTCATAGGCAAAGTAAAAACCAAAAGAAATCGGCAACAGGAAAAAGATACCGGCTACCACCAAAAGTGGTGCCCAGCTCCATTCCCAATGGTGCTCGTGCACAGTGGCGGTTTCTGCGTCAGTGGTCATGGTCCCTCCCAAAGTCTGACGTATTCGTTAAATGCTCTCTCTCTACACAAAATGGTGTGTGATATGGGTCAAAAGTGAGCAGGTTCTTCAATGCATACAATGGAATTGTAATAACTTCGTAGTACGAGCGTTGATCAAAGTCAAACCATTGGCTTTTTGCAGTGCACCAAAAAACCTAATAAAATAGAGGCATAAGGGGCTGTTTCATCCCTTGGCCGCCTTGGTAATTGGGGTTGCACGCATAATTATTGTTGTATGCAGGTGACGAACAAACACATTGATATCTAGACTAAGTTTGGTGTGTTGACGAAAATTCAACGCAAAAAACACCGCAAAGCCGAGTTAAAATCCTTTATAAAAGGAAAAACAGGGGGACATTCGTGAGCGATCAGCTGGAATTATTGGTCGAAATGGGGCGGCATTTTGCTGCAACCCAGGATATTGAATCCACGATGGACCGGGCCTTGGAACGCATCACCGCATTGATCGGTGCCGAGGGGGGGGGCTTGTTTGTACTGGAGGGCGGGCTCGATGATGGGCAACTGGTCTGTCATGCCTGCCATGGCCCGGTGGATGTGAAAGGTTTGTCGATTCCGGCCGGTACCGGCATCGTCGGGCGGTCGGTGGCGAACAATGCCTCCGAAATGGTGCGCGATGTGCAAAACGACCCCAGCTTCAATAAGGACCTCGACAAACAATTCAATTTCACCACCCGTTCGATCCTCTGTGCGCCGCTTTCGGTCAAAGATGAACGCCTGGGTGCGATTGAGGTGATCAACAAAACCAGTGACGACGGTTTGTTTTCAGATGACGACCTAACCCTGCTTGAAGCGTTGGCGGCGTCTGCAGCGTTGGCGATCTCCAACGCACGCATGGCAGCTGAATTGGCGGAAAAAGAAGTGATGCGCCGGGAACTGGAACTGGCGGCGGAAATTCAGCGCGGCTTGCTGCCCGATCCGCGGGGCGGTGATTTCCCGGTGAGCGGCGTCAATCGTCCCGCCCGTGTGGTGTCGGGCGATTTTTTCGATTTTTAT
The DNA here is from genome assembly GCA_016763255.1 of Magnetovibrio sp. GTDB lineage: Bacteria > Pseudomonadota > Alphaproteobacteria > Rhodospirillales > Magnetovibrionaceae > Magnetovibrio. The sequence continues at coordinate 5,815 of JAESUA010000424.1, forward strand.
ACTTTATACGATGGGCGCATCGCGTTCACCTTGGCCGATGTGTCGGGCAAGGGCATGAATGCGGCGTTGTTGATGGCCAAGACCGCCAGCCTGTTTCGGTGCTTGGGCAAGGATGATTTGCGCCCCGGCCGCCTGCTGCAGCGCATCAATGCCGAAGTGTGTGAGACCTCCTTACGCGGTATGTTCGTGACCATGGTTGCGGGTACTTATGATCCGGCCACCGGCCGCGTGGTGCTGGCCAATGCCGGCCACGAACCGCCTCTGCTGCACAGCCTGGATGATACGTTCAAAGCCTTAGAAGCCACCGCCCCACCGGTTGGCATTCCGACGGAACTGACCGGCAGCGGCCCGGTACCCGAAGAGGTTTTGTACCTGAACGGTGGGGCCCTCTACATTTTCACCGACGGCGCAACCGAAGGCTATATTGCACCCGGCGAAGAGCTTGGTTCTGATGGGTTTATGGAGATGATCCGTAGCGGCGGCGCACAAGGGCTTGCCCCCCAGGCGCGCATCAATCGGGTGGCGGATCGCTTAAGCGGATCGGGGGTGGTTTTGCGTGACGACGTCACCGTTTTGGTGATTGATGATGCCAAGCCCTTGCAAGCGCGAATAAAACGCGGCGATACTGGCCTTGGTGTTGAGCCCATAAGGGATGAGGCCTTGGATAAACTTGTTGAAGGTTCCATCTGCGTATTGAGTGTGCCGGCGCGCCCTCAAAGTTTGAAAATGGTGCGACGCGCGGTTGATCAGGCCGCCGTGACTTGTGGGTTCTCCAAAGAACAGTGCCAGGATTTGGTGTTGGCCGTGGACGAAGCGTGTCAAAACGTGGTGCGCCATGCTTATGCTGAGTCCGACGGCGATATGATCGTTGATATCCGCCGCGAAGGGGGCACCTTTACGGTGCTGATCCGCGATTTTGCCGCCCCTGTGGACGTGGATAAAATCAAACCGCGTGATTTGGATGATGTGCGTCCGGGTGGTTTAGGGGTTCATTTCATTCGCGAAGTCATGGATGACGTAAAACACTTAACCCCGCCCGATGGACAGGGCAACTTGTTGAGATTACAAAAAGCCATCTAAGGCTTGAGGGAAGAAAAAATGGAAATCAGCATTAGCGAGCAAGACGGCGTGCAGGTTGTCGCGGTCTGTGGCGAGGTCGATTTAAGCACCTCACCCCAGGTGCGTGAAGCGCTGCTGGGGTGCATCAAAGGCGGCAGCAGCGTGGTGGTAAACCTGTCGGCGGTTTCTTACATCGACAGTTCGGGGGTGGCTTCGTTGGTGGAAGCCTTCCAAACCGCAAAATCCAAAGGCTTGGGCTTTGCCTTAGCGCAAATCAGCGAAACCCCGATGCGCGTTTTGAAACTTGCGCGTCTCGATCAGGTGTTTGTGATTCACGACACCGTCGATGAAGCCGTCTCGGCAGTGGCTTAATCTCCTGTATTCCTTTATATTCCGGGCTTAAGGAAAATTCAGGAACTTAATTTTAGATGGTCGAAGGTTCGCACCAAAACCTCGCAGCACGTTTTTTTGAGAAAGTCGGACGCATCTGCGTCTCCGCTCTTGAGGAAATGGGGCGGCACGGCGTGATGATCGGCGAAAGCTTTCATTGGCTGTTCCTGGGCCCGGGGATGAACCAGCCGGTGCGCCTTGGTGCGGTGTTCACCGAGATGATGGAAATCGGCGTGCGGGCCATTGGCATCATTGGCATCATGGCCGCCGCCATCGGCGCGATGTTGGCGATCCAGGGTATTTACAGTCTGAAAATTTTTGGTGCCGAAGGCCATGTCGTGGTCGGCGTGGCATTTTCTATGGTGCGCGAATTTGCCCCGCTGATCACCGGTATTTTGGTCGCAGGACGTTCCGGTTCAGCCCTTTCGGCGCGATTGGGAACCATGAAAATCAACCAAGAACTTGATGCCCTGGAGGTTATGGGCATCAATCCGGTGCGGTTTTTGGTGGTGCCGTCCCTGTTGGCGTCGTTGGTGATGGTGCCGGTGCTGACCTTTATGTCGATGGTTTTAGGGTTATATGCGGCGGCGCTGTACGTCAACACCGCGCTGGGCATGTCCATGGCGGCCTTTTTCGATCAGACCATCGACGTTTTGTCGGTGGATGATTTGATCCATGGCCTGAGTAAGGCCGCTATCTTTGGTGTGCTGTTCGCGCTGATCGGCGTGCTCAACGGCTTTTTAGTTAAAGGTGGCGCGGAAGGCGTGGGTAAAGCCACCACCCGTTCGGTGGTGCAGTGCATTAGCGCCATCGTGGTGACCGACATGTTATTCGCCCTTGTGGCGACGTTGTAAGGGGGGGGCGATGAGCGACACAGAAAAACCAAATGCAAAAAATGTCATCGAGGTCCGCGGCCTCGTCACCCATTATGGCACCCGGCAAATCCTCAATGGCGTTGATGTTGACATCAATGAGGGTGAAATCATGGTCATCATGGGCGGGTCCGGTTCGGGCAAGTCGACATTTTTGCGTCACTTGATGGCCTTGCAGCGCCCAACATCGGGGGTCATCAAGATCCTCGGCCAAGACGTTTGGAAGTTGCCGCAAAAAAAACTGTTCGAGCTGCGCAAAAAACTCGGTGTGACGTTTCAGGGGGGGGCGCTATTTAGTTCCATGACGGTGGGCGAAAACATCATGCTGCCGCTTTACGAACATACCAAGCTTGACCGCTTGACCATGCAAATCATGGCGCGCATGAAACTTGAAGTGGTCGATCTGGCGGGCTTTGAAGATTTGATGCCGTCCGAGCTGTCCGGCGGCATGGTCAAGCGTGCCGCGGAGGCCCGTGCGGTGATCATGGACCCGCGCATTTTGTTTTTTGATGAACCCTCGGCCGGACTCGACCCGGTGGTATCGTCGCAACTGGATGATTTGATTTTGCGTTTGCGCGATGCCATGGGCATGACCATCTGCGTGGTGACCCATGAGTTGGAAAGTGCGTTTAAAATTGCCGACCGCATCACGGTGCTGGACAAGGGCAGTATCTTGTTCACCGGCACGGTCGAAGAACTGCGCAATCACCCCAGTGATCGCATTCAAAATTTGCTCAATCGCCGTTCGGAGGAAGCGGAAATCGATGCCGACGAATACCTGCGCCGCCTGACCGGCGACAAAGAGGAAGCTGAGGGAATGCCACGATGAATACGGCAAAAATCAATTACGTCGCAGTGGGGGCGTTTGTCACCGTAACGCTGGTGGGGATCGTTGTGGCCATCGCCATGCTGACGGGACGCACCGGGGCGACCGACGCTTATCATGCGGTCTACAAAAACGTCACCGGGGTGAAGTTTGGAACGCAAGTGCTCTACGAAGGTTATCCCATTGGCCAGGTCGAAACCGTGACCCCGATCCCGGATGGCGGGTCAATGAAGTTTCGCGTTGATTTTGAAGTCAATGAAGGCTGGAAAATTCCCGATGACAGCATCGCGCGCATCGGCGCATCGGGTTTGTTGTCGGCGATCACCATCAACATCGATGCCGGCACCAGCCCCATCGCGCACAAGCCGGACACCCAAGTCATCGCCCAAGAAGCTTCTGATCTGTTCAAGGTCATGTCGGGGGTTGCCGGGGACATTTCAAATTTGGCCGAAAATGATTTGCGCCCGCTTTTGGCGACCATCAACACCGCGGTCGGCAATTTTGCCATCACCGTGGAGCTGGTTGGTGAACTGCTTGATGAAGACGGTCAGCGCATGATCAAACAGTTTGCCAATGTGGCCGATGATTTGTCGGGGTTGGTGGTGGATTTGAACAAGCGCCTGCCGCGCATTGCTGAAAGCGTCGATACCTCAACCGCCAATTTTGCCACCTTGTCGCGTGATTTGTCGCACACCCGGGGCAAGCTCGATCAGTTGTTGGGCACGGCGGATGATTTGATGGCCAACAGCAACGCCATGGTCGCTGAAAACCGCGCAGAGGTGCGCAAGTCGATAAAAGATTTGAAACACGTGACCGATTCTTTGGCCCGTCACATTGATTCGGTGAACCAAAACATTGAAGGCACGGCGCGCAACATGTATGAGTTCTCGCGTGAAATTCGCCAAAACCCGGGGCTTTTGCTGTCCGGCACCGCACCTCAGGAAAAAGGCAAAAAATAGGTTGGTAAATGATGCCATGAAATACCGGATGAAACTGACCATTCCTGCCTTTGTTTTCGTTGGATTGGTGAGCGCGTGTGCCACCCCGCCACCTGCGCCCGAAGACGTATTTTACCGATTAAGCCCCCGCGCCGCTGCACCCGCCGCCGCTATGGCTTTGTTGGACGGCGTGGTCGAGGTCGAACGTTTCACGGCCTCAGGCTCGCTCGCCAGCCGACCTTTGCTGTTTTCCGAGCCCGGCTCCAACGCGGTGAGCGAATATCATTATCACTACTGGATCGAGGCACCGCCGATTTTGCTGCAAAATGCCTTGGTGTCTTACATGCGTTCGGCGCGCGTCTCTGACCTCGTGGTGACGCCTGATATGCGGGCGCGCCCCGACTACACCGTGCGCGGACGTTTGATACGTCTGGAAACCGTGCAGGGCGAAACATCCGTTGGCGTGGCGGAGCTCGAATCGAGTTTGCGCCGTGAAAGCGATGGCGAACTTTTGGTGTTGGGTGAATATCGCGCCGAAGTGGTGTCAGGTTCCAATGGCATCAAAACCGATGCGGCGGCGATTGAAAAAGCCGTCAACAATGCTTTTCAACAATTTGTCTCGGATATCAAAAAACAATGAGCCGTCCCCCTAAAAAACATCGCTCGTCTGGCCGCAATTTCAAAGGGCGTCGCAAGCGTTCGGTGGCCCAGGTGCCCAAGGAAGCCGTCGAGGTGACCATCTCTGGCCTCGGGGCACAAGGCGATGGTCTGGCCAAGGCAGAGATTCAGACGCGCTCGCAAAATCTCTATATTGCGGGGGCCTTACCCGGCGAGACCGTGCGGGCACAAACCGTCGCCAAGCGCGGTGATGGCCTGGTCGCTCAATTGTTGGAGGTGATCACCCCCAGTACCCAGCGTGTTGAACCCAATTGCCCTTATTTTGCCAGCTGTGGTGGCTGCGCCCTTCAACACTTGGATCCGAAGGCTTATGGCCCGTGGAAACGTGAACGTGTTGCCCGTGTATTGGCCCAGCGCGGTTTTGGTGATGTGGACGTTTTTGATCCGATCTTGATTGGCGAGGGCACGCGTCGGCGCGTCACCTTTAGTGCGCTCAAACGCGGCAAGCATGTGACCTTTGGTTTCAACGCACGCTCCAGCCATGACCTCGTTGCGATCGATAAATGTCCTTTGCTGGTGGATGGACTGAACACTTTGATCGCACCGCTGAACACTGCCATGGCGGGCATCTTAAAAGATGGCGCGCGGGCGCGGGTTTCGATCACCGGCTGTGACAACGGTGCCGATGTGCTGATCGAAGCCGGTGCCGCACCGGGTCTAGAAGCGCGTGAAGCGCTTGCCGCATTTGTGCAAAATACCAGTGCCGTGCGCCTGGGCTGGAAAGAAGAGGGCTTGGCCCCTGAACCCATCGCCCAGGAAGTTGCACCCTTGATCTATCTCAGCGGTGTGCCGGTGGAA